>JAYVUL010000098.1:0-7644 GCA_043787935.1 Chitinophagaceae bacterium
CATGTCCCTGGTGATCCTTCACTGTTGGAATATCGTGTATCAGGCTGCCGCCGAGGAATACGTTCATCAGTTGCAATCCCCGGCAGATACCTAATATTGGTTTCTTTAATTCAATGCTTCTTTTTACAACCTGCCATTCAAAATCATCCCTGGTTATGTTGATATTATGTTCATTCAGGTGTTGTACAAGGTCGGGCCTTTTATACCTGTCAGGATGTACATCTTCTCCGCCGCTAAGCACTATGCCGTCGCATTGATCTACCTCTCCCAGGTTATTTTCATGATAACTTAAATGAATTACTTTAACGCCCTGGGGTGCATTCAAAAACCATTGCTCGTAATTTTTATATTTTTTACAATCAGTGATCCCTATTTTTATTTTTGTATGCATCTTATAACGCTTCTGTATACAATTGTTTAAAATTTTCTCTTGATACCGGCCTTGGGTTATTTGGGTGACAGAAATCTGCAAAAGCAAGGTCTGATAAGGTTTCTATGTGTTCTGCCTTTACCCCTATATCACGAAGTTTTGTTGGTAACCCCAATTGTTCATTGAGCTCAAATAAATGATTCACTACTGCATCACCTGTTTCATCGGCCAGTTGCAGGGCTATTGCCATCCTCCTGAATTGGCTGTCTGAACCTGCTGCATTAAAACGCATCCCGTAAGGAAGGTTTACCGCATTGGCCAATCCGTGATGCGTATCCAGCAAGGATGACAAAGGATGTGCCAGCGAATGTACTACACCCAATCCTTTTTGAAAAGCCACTGCTCCCATCAGTGATGCGATCATCATTTTGCTCCTGCTGTCGAGGTCAGGTTTATTGGTTGCAGTAACAATAGACTCATTTACCAGGCGGATGCCTTCCAGTGCAATACCTTCTGCCATTGGATGAAAGCCCTTTGCAATAAAGGCTTCCATGTTATGTGTAAGTGCATCCATTCCTGTGGCTGCCGTTACAAATGACGGCAGTTCCATCGTTAGCAACGGATCAGCAAAAACAATTTTTGCCAATAGTTTTGGAGAAAATAATATCCGTTTACGGTGGGTATCCTCTTCTGATATAATGGCACTTCTGCCCACTTCGCTGCCGGTACCGCTGGTAGTAGGCACGGTAATAAAGTATGGAACAGGTTCAGTCACCCATTGATCGCCGCCAATGAGGTCATCATAATCAAATAAGTCCCGGTGATGATGTATCCGCAAAGCAATTGCCCTTGCCACATCCATTGCAGCACCGCCGCCGATGCCGATGATGCAATCCCTGCCGGTTTGTTTAAATACCTCTCCTCCTTTCAATACATCACTTTTTACCGGGTTCTTGTGTATATCAGCAAACACTTCTACCGAAAATGATCTGGCAACGAGGTTATTTTTGATACCAGCAAAAAAATCCAACCCGCTCACCATTGGGTCGGTTACCAACAACGGTTTGCTTAATCCATTGGCAGCTAAATGATCGGGCAGCTCTTTTATAACTCCGCCACCAAAGCGGATGGTGGTGGGGAAATTGTATTGTCTTATAGTATTAAAAACAATCATAAATATTTTTTTTCCGAACAGTATATCATTACTGCACTTCAGTAGCGTTGCAGACTTGTGCATTTTTTCGCTGCTCATCAAAACTCATCTCCCTTCCGGCTCTGCATTTGAATTAATTTGAACAATACTTCCAATAGTTTTTGGTAATTCTATCAGTTATCTTATTAACCTTTTAACCATTCAAAGTTCCACAACATTCAACATTCAACCTTCAACTTTTAAATGATCTCCAAATACCTTTTCAATTCCCAATCGGTTACTACCTTCATGCACTGCCGCCATTCCCATTCCCTGGTGGCAGTAAAATGTTCTGTAAATGCCGTCCCAAATAATTCCTTTGCCACCACTGATGTCTTCATTGCCTGTGTAGCTTCCCATAAATTTTTTGGTAATACGCCATTCTTTGTATCTGCATAACCGTTGCCTGTTGTAGCCTGGGTTTTTAATTTCATTTTATTTTTAATCCCGTACAAACCACTGGCAAGGCAGGCTGCCATAGCCAGGTAAGGATTGCTGTCACTGCCAACAACTCTTGTTTCTAATCTTGTTGCCATAGGGCTGACGGGCAAAGCCCTTAATGCGGTGGTGCGGTTATCAATACCCCAGGTTAATGTTGTTGGTGCCCATGCCCCTTCTACCAGCCGTTTATAACTGTTAACTGTAGGGGCAAACATCGGCAGGATAAAAGGCAGGCAATACAATTGCCCGGCTATATATTGCTGCATCAACGTGCTGATACCAGCGGCTGATTTGGCATCATAAAAAAGGTTTTGCTTTTTTGCGTTGCTCCATAAACTTTGGTGCACATGCCCGCTGCATCCCGGCAGATTTTCATTGAATTTGGCCATGAAGGTGGCGATGATACCGTGCTGTTTTGCAATTTGCTTTACGCTGTTTTTAAATAATACCGCCCTGTCGGCGGCCTCCAGTATTTCTGAATAGGAGATGGCAGCTTCATACACCCCAGGCCCTGTTTCGGTGTGCAGGCCTTCCAATGGCACCTCAAATTTTTTCAACCAATCAAACAAATCCTGGAAGTAATCATTTTTTTCGGCTGCTCTCAACAGGGAGTAACCAAACATCCCGTTCGTTAATGGTTGCAGGTTACTGAATTTATTTTTATACCATTCACCCGAATTATCCACCAGGTTAAACCATTCAAACTCCTGGGAAAAATAAGGAGTGTAACCAGCGCCTGTTGCCTGCAGTGTTATTTTCTTCAATAAACTTCTTGGGCAAATGGAAAGGTCATTACCTTTTGCATCTTTAAAATCAGCTAAGAAAAAAGGCATATCCTTTTCCCACGGTATCTCCCTGAAAGTGTTGAGGTCAATTACTGCCGTGGCATCGGGATAACCGCTATGCCAGCCGGTGTATTGTACATTGTCGTACGCAAGGTCGCCAGTATCCCAGCCAAACACCACATTGCAAAAACCAAAACCTTTGTCCACCACCGAAATAAATTTTTCAAAACTGATGAGCTTGCCTCTCAGTACCCCATCAATATCTGTGATGGCAATTTTTACTTTTTCAACATTTTGTTCGGTTAATTGCCTAAGCAGAGTATCCGGGGAAAGTTGTTTCGATTGCATCCGTTTTTTGTTTTACAAAGAAATGAAACCAAATATAAGCAAGTGCCAGAATAGCCAAAAAGAATAGCGCTAATTTAATATTAAGTGTACTCATTGCAATTAATGAAACAACCGCAATTATCAGCGCTATAACCGGGAAGTAAGGATACAGTGGGGTACGAAAAGGGCGCACCAATGCCGGTTCTTTTTTTCTTAACAGCAATACACTCAGCATGGCAAATATATAGAGTGTGATGGCGCCAAAGCAGGCGATAGTAATGATGTCGCCGGTTTTGCCTGTAAACAATGCGGTGATGCCAATACACATATTCAAGAATAATGCATTCACCGGTGTTTTAAACCCCGGATGCACTTTTCCGAATATTCTTGGTATGCAGCCTGCTTTACCAAACTCATACGTGGCCCTGCTTGCAGCCAATATCAATCCATGAAATGATGCTACCAGCCCCATAAGGCCGATGGTTATTAATAAATGGTACAGCCATCCGTGGCTGCCCGTTGTTTGTGCCAATGCTAACGGCAATGGCGAATCGGAAGCCTCTGCGCCCGGAGATGGGTACACAATTTTTTCCCAGCCCCCCACACCAACGGATGAAATAAAAACCAGTGCACACAAAACGATCAGTGTTAGTAATGCAGAGCCAAAACCAACCAGTACATTCCGCTGTGGTTTCACTGTTTCCTCGGCTACATTGGCCACACCTTCCAGCCCAAGGAAAAACCAAATGGCAAATGGTGTGGCTGCCCATACCCCTTTCCATCCAAATGGAAAAGCATTTTGAACCAGGTGTTCCATTTTAAAATGTGGCAAAGCGATACCGCAAAAAAGCAGTAATTCAAATACCGCAAAGGCAGTGATGATGAGTTCAAAAGTGGCAGCCGCTTTTACCCCATACATATTTAATGCAGTAAATAACAGGTAAGCAATGATGGCAATGCCCGTAACAGAAAAATGAGGAAAGAAAATATGAAAGTAAGCACCAATGGCGGCTGCAATAGCCGGTGGTGCAAATACAAATTCTATTATCTGTGCCATGCCGGCAATAAAGCCGATATCCCTGCCCATAGCCCTGGTGGCATAATCAAATACCCCGCCTGCCCGGGGTATGGCACATGCCAATTCGGTGTAAGAAAAAGTAAAGGTGATATATAGAATGATAATAAAAAAAGTAGCGATGGCAAGCCCTAAAGTGCCACCAGCCGGTAATCCTAAGTTCCAGCCAAAATACATTCCGCTGATCACATAGCCAACGCCAAGTCCCCATAGCATCAGTGGGCCAAGGGTTCTTTTGAGCGAGGAAGTGGAAGTATTTAGTTCAATGTTTGGTTTCGGCTGCATTAAATTATATTTGCACCCTTTAAAGATAGCAATCAATTGAATTGATTTTAAGAGATTGCAGCATTTAAAAATAATAATTTGTCATATAAAGGGCTTACCTGGAAATTAAAGTGTTGTAAAAAGATGAAGAAGCGGTTATTGTTTACTGGTGCAGTGTTATTGCTAATGACAGTGAATGTAATGGCACAACAAAAGCCTGTATATACACAGTACGTTTTAAATAATTACATCATCAACCCGGCCATCACCGGCATAGAAAATTATACAGATGTAAAATTGAGTTACCGCAACCAATGGACAGGCATCAATGGCGCCCCGGTAACCATGTACCTTTCCATCCAGGGGCCTATTGGCAAAAAAGATTTAAGAACCAACGCCACTTCATTTGAAATACCTGGCGAAAACCCCCGGGGCCGCTCCTATACAGAAGAATACACCGCTGCCGAACCACATCACGGGCTGGGTGGAATTATTATGAGTGATAAAACGGGTTACCTCAACAGGTGGTCGGGTTATGTTACCTATGCCTATCACAAAGGGCTGAATGCCCGTACAACCTTGTCTGCCGGTTTTTTGGCAGGGATCACTTCCATTAGTCTCGATGCATCAAAAATTGAGTGGGGTTCTTTAAACCAGAACGATCCGGCCATTGGCTATAACAGTGGTGAAATAGCTAAAATACAACCCGAGATTGGCGCCGGGCTTTGGTTGTATGGCGCAGATTATTATGTTGGTTTATCAGTATTGAATATTGTACCCGGCAAAGCAAACTTTGTAAAAGACAGTAAATACGGCGGCAGTTTTGTGCCTCATTATTTTTTCACTGCAGGTAAAAAATTGTTTTTAAATGAAGACATCAGTTTACTTCCATCGGTGATGGTTCAATATGTTTCTCCTTTTCCGGTGCAGCTATATACCAATGCTAAACTGCAGTACCAGGATAAACTGTGGATTGGCAGCAGCTACCGTTTTGGTGACCAGCTGGGCGGCTTTGCCGCCATGGCGGGCATCAACGTTTCCAATACTTTCAACGTAGGATATTCTTACGATGTATCCACCTCCGCCCTTCGTAACTATTCAAGAAATACCCATGAGATCATCATTGGATTTTTGCTTGGCAATAGATACGGAGATACCTGTCCGAGAAATGTCTGGTAGAAAGGAATGCGCTTTCATTAACCCTTTCTTTGTAAAAGATTAGGTTACTTTTGTTTTTTATTCATCGACTTTAAATTGCCATTGCACCAATATCCATTCAATAAAATCAGAAAAGTTTATTTATCCCTGCTGCTATGTTTGACGGTAATTTTTTGCCCTGCACAAAACAGTAAGATAAAATGTTATTTTAATCACCCGGTTAACAGTTCCCTCTCCACGGGATTTAATGCAGTATATCTTAACGGTACTTTTCCTGATACCGTTGCGGCCTATATCAACAGGGCCAAATACAGTATTGATGTAGCGATGTATAACTTTACTTCCAGCACCTTCAGCAGCGTATATAAAATAGCCGTGGCGGCAAATGCAGCAGCAGCAAGAGGTGTGGTGATCAGATGGATTTACAATGGCAGCAGTTCCAATACCGGGTTATCCTTTCTTCATCCACCTATCACTACCTTTCCGAGCCCTGTTGCCAGCAACTATATTATGCACAATAAATTTGTTGTGATTGATGCCAATTCGACCGATCCCAATGATCCGGTCATCCTCACGGGCTCTTATAATTTCAGCGACCAGCAAACAAGTTTGGACTACAACAACATTTTAATGATACAGGATAAAAATGCAGCGCTGGCCTTTTATCATGAGTTTAATAAAATGTGGGGCGGCACCAGTGCTGCTCCCAACCCGGGAACTGCTGTCTTCAGCACTGCCAAAACAACATCAGCCCAAAGAATTTTCACTGTTGATAATACCACTGTGGAAATCTATTTCAGCCCGAAGGATACCGTTGGCCAGCACCTGCAATCTGCTATCAACACGGTACATCATGACCTTCATTTTGGCATTTACACTTTTACAGATAACAGCATAGCCACACTGATAAAAAGTAAATATGCCAGTGGTATCCCGGTAAGGGGCATCATCGACCAGTTCAGTACCTCCTATGCTGCATTCGCAACGCTTAACCCGGCATTAGGCAGTGATCTAATTACCTATACGGGCACTGCAATTTACCACAATAAAATTATGCTCATTGATGCATTGAACCCCGAATCTGATCCGCAGGTATTTACCGGTTCATTCAACTGGTCGGGGGCAGCACAAAACAGTAATGATGAAAATGCCGTTATCATTCACAATGCATCTATAGCGAATCAATATTTTCAATCGTTGTGTGCTGATTTTACCGCTTTAGGTGGAATCCCCTGTGTGTCGCCACCATGCCCCAATGCCAACACTATTTTTGTTTCTAACGCCAGGGGAAATACTTATCAATGGCAAATAAACAGCGGCTCTGGTTTTAATAACATTGCTGACAATGGCACTTACAGCGGTACTAACACTGTTAATCTTTTATTTACCAATGCACCTTCTTCCTGGTATGGTTATCAATACCGTTGCTTGGTAAATGGTACTGCATACAGTGATACCAGCACCCTAAAATTTACAGCCTACTGGAATGGAAGTGCAGGCACAGCATGGGAAAACCCTGCCAACTGGAACTGCGGGGTATTGCCGGATGCCAATACCGATGTGATCATTAACAATGGAGTTAAATTCTTTCCGGTACTCAATAGCTCCACTTCCTGCAGAAGCGTACGATTAAATAAAGAGGCAGTTCTTGCTATAATGAATGGTATCAACCTGGTACTTACAGGTAAGTGACCGCAATTATTTTATTGCCTCTGTAATAACTTTTCCCACGCATCCGCTCGGCATCTGTATCTGTAGCATGGCTGCAATGGTAGCGGCAATGTCTGTCATATAAGTTTCCCTGTTCAGTTTACCCTGCTTCACTTTCCAGCCAAAAAACACTAAAGGGATGTGAGCATCGTATGGATTCCACAGACCATGTGTGGTGCCTTTGTTGCTGCCGTCAAAATAGCCGGGCTTAAATATAAATTGTACATCACCGCTGCGGGATGGCGTATAGCCGTTGGTGATCCTGCTCTTTTGAGGTTCAGGCAAAGTGGCGTCTGATATGGCTTCCAGGTCAACAGCATCT
>JAYVUL010000099.1:0-21619 GCA_043787935.1 Chitinophagaceae bacterium
AACTGACCAGGGCCGCTTTGTAGTGAATTTCCTCAATGCTTCCAACAACATCCTTGGTACAAGCTATACCAGTAACTGGCAATCCCATTTCGGCGGTTCCGGCAATTCATGGATCAATTATACCAATACCCGTACCGCTCCTGCAGGAACAAGAAAAGTTAGGATCAGGATGCAAACACAACTGCTGATCAATCAACCGGCGATCAATGTGTATTTCGATGATATTTCACTAACCAAACCAACGGTGGTACCCTTAGGCCTGCTCTCTTTTACCGGAATGGAAGTAGCCGGCAATATTCTGTTGAACTGGAAGTTGGCTGATGAATTGAGTTGTAAACAATTTGACCTGGAACGAAGTTCAGATGCCATCCATTTTAATCGTATCGCTACCCTGCCGGCCGCCGGGAACACCAGCTTTCAATTTGTTGATCACACTAACAGCCCGTTTGCTGACAACATTTATTACCGCTTAAAGATTACAGGCACAGATAATAAAACCGTTTACAGCAACATTGTACTGACCCGGATTTCCGGCAAGGCGGCAATTAGCCTTTCGCCTAACCCGGCAAATGATGTGATAAGGGTTACCGGCTTACCCCAACCGGGTATTGTATCGATCATCAATTACGATGGCAGCGAATTACTTACCGCCAATACAAATGCATCCTTGGTTACCCTCGATATTTCCCGGCTTCCCGCAGGTGCCTATATTGTGCGTTTCATTTCTCAAAATAACAGTATCAATAAAAAACTGGTTATCCGTCAACTGTAGGCACTTCCCATTCTGGTGCTTTTTTATTTAACCGAAAGAAAAGCAAGGGAAAAAGGATAACCTAAATCAGTTTATCTTGAAACCAGCATCATTTAATTGAGCAATGATTAAATGTACTTTGTGGTATGAAAATCTATTTGATTTTTGTTTGCCTGCTGATGGCATTGTTCAGTTGTTCGGAAAAAATGTTTGTTGCAGATGCTGCATTTGAACAAAAACATTTTCCCTTTATTGCTGATCAAAAAACAACAAGAGAAGAGATAATCCTGAAACTGGGTGAGCCATCCTGGTCATTTGAGAAGGGAAGAATCCTTACTTACCGGATCGCTATCGACAAGAGGGGTAATGTAAACCCGGTTAGGGTTACCAATAACAAAAGCGATCCTTATTTTTCCTACATGTCTTACATTGCTACAAAGTATTACAGCCTTGTATTGGTATTCTCCGGAAACAACGTTCTTCAGCAGCACAGCCTGCTGTTAACCAACCCTTAGAGATGAGCAAATGTATGGTCATATTACTGTTGTTGTTTTCGTCCTGTATTATCATACCGCTTCCTGCGCACAGGATTGCAGGCAATGTTTTTATAAAACGGGAAACTGTTGATTTCATAAAACCAGGTGTTACCGGGCGGGAAGAAGTGCTGTTAAGGTTAGGGGACCCTGACGGGGTTGCTTTTGACCAGCGGGTATTGATCTACCACTGGACTGTTTCAAAAGGAATTGTTGGCGTAACAGGTGGGTACTCAAGCGGCGCTGTGGGGGATATCAAACAGGAGCGTTTTTTCCTTATCAGTTTTACTCCCGGCAATACGGTTAAAAAATTTGAAATCATCAATCATAACATTGATAAAAAAAATAAACCCTTACCGGAATATGCACTGGAATGGGATTCCTTACCGGGTAATAAATAATAACCCCGGCTGTTTTCCGATAACGATATCGTAAAATGTATTCCTGAAATAGGATGGAGTTTGGTATTTTTAATTGCTGGTTTTCAAATTGATCTTTCACCAAAACGTAAATAACCGATATGCCTAAAACACCTTCAACCCTTGGATTGCACCTGCGCTACCGTATATGGATAGCCGAGATGAATGCCGATATTACCACGCTGAGAATATTTGATGATTACCTGGAGGGGCTTGAACCCGGCAAAAAAGACCAGCATTTAAAAACCGTAACGGAAGAATTTAAAAAACAGTTCATCACCCTCAGGAAACAGATGGATGACCTGAAGCATGAGATGCACCTGCAAAAAATGAAACTGGCCGCAAGCACCAGGGAAGGAATTGCCATTGATAAAAAATTATACCAATCGGATAACCATGCCGCTTTAAAAAAGCATTATACCCTTTACCGGAAGGCTTTCAATAAAATGAAAGCAGGCTTTGGCCTTATCAGGGACAATTGGGTGGATTAGGCGGTATCGGGATATAGTGAAATTATGATTGAAATAAATGTTAACTGATTTTCAGGTGCCCCGACCTTCCTTTTCTCTTCCCTGCCTCATCCTTGTGTGATCCAAATGCCACATGATCTAACATCACTTACTGATGGTTTTTAGTGACATAAATAAAGGAGATTCCAGTTGCCACTAATCCCCGGCATTTGCCTGAGCAGCCGTTTCCTCACAGCTAAAAATGTAAATACCATAGCACCGGCACCAAAGAATTTAATCACCTTCGTTGTTGTTTTACCGGGAATTATATTTTTGAAAACTCAATAAAAATAATGTGAAACTGGTACAAAGAAAAAACAATCCGCAGGCAGCCCAAAGCTAAGAAGCATTGTATGAACCAATTACTGCTTTTGCGCCAAAAAAAGATTACTTAGGTAATTGTTTTTCCAATCGTAGCCAACATAGTTTATGCTTAATGGGGAGCCTCCCGGATAATACACCGCAGCTTACAGTAACAGCAATATTGACATACTTAATCCAAGTAGAATTAAAGGTTTTTTTAAGTATGCAATATTAGTTTTAAATGATACTAAAATACCTGTTTTGGCAATTATTACGAAATCCTATTTGGCGATGGCTGCTGCTGAACAGGGCCTTTCCCGACACCTTTATATTTTATTTTTTATCCTGAGCTTTAGGTTACTATTACTATGGTGAAATAATATACAGTCGTTTGCCAGCCGGGAATATTTGATCAGGTAAAGCTGGCTATTATGCTATTCCCCACCATTTCCCGTCCACACGTCAAAAATATTTTATACCGGGTTTTGCTGCAGGTAGGTTTGTGAAAAATTAATTCAATGCAAGCAAATACCACTTCCCGGCAGGCTTACCTCGACTGGCTTAGAATAGCCGCTATCCTCGGGGTTTTATTTTTTCATTCTGCCATGCCTTTTGCAAAGGGCGAAACCTGGCATATTAATAATTCAGAGAAAAGTGACCTTTTTGCTGAATTTAATTTCTGGCTGAGCCGGTTCCGCATGCCGCTGTTGTTTTTTATTTCAGGTGCAGTAAGTTACTATATGCTCAAAAAATATGACGGCCGGCATTTTATTGCACAGCGATGGAAACGACTGATGATACCGCTGCTTTTTGGCATGCTGGTGATTGTGCCTCCTCAAATTTATTTGGAAAGAGTAACCCAGGGTTATACCGGTTCTTTCTGGCAATTCTATCCTTCGGTATTTGAAGGAAAGGCTTACCCCGCGGGGAATACCAGCTGGCACCACCTTTGGTTTATATTGTACCTGTTTATTTATGACCTCATCAGCGTTCCCCTTTTTAAATGGCTGCTGTTTGGCAAAGGCAAAATATTTGCTGAAACTAAATTGGCCTGGCTGGCAAAAGGAAAGTGGATTTACCTGCTAATGATACCCAGCATGGCTTTTTTTTCGGCATTGATCCTGAAGTTTCCGTCCTTCCAGAACCTGGTTTCTGATTGGGCCATGTTTATCTATTACTACCTGTTTGTTGTCCTTGGATACCTGGTAATGTGCAACCTGCAATTGGTTGATAGCATGGTTCGTAACCGCAGATTCAGTATGTTATTGGCATTTGGTTCTATTATCCTTATTAATTATTTCCGGTGGAATAACCTTACCCTGGAAAAAATGCTGGGCAACAACTGGCAACAGTCTCCTTTCACCTATGTATACCTGTGCATTTACCCGTTGATTGCCTGGAGCTGGGTGTTTATGCTGGTAGGATATGCAAAAAAATATATTGATAAACCACACCGCATTCATGGATATGTAAACCAGGCCATTTATCCTTTTTTTATCCTGCATCAACCCATCATTGTAATAGTGGCGTATTATGTAGTAAAGGTCAATGAATCTATTATTACCAAATACCTGTTCATTGTGTTGGTTACCTTCATACTCTGCCTGTTCATTTATCATATCCTGATCATGCCGTATACTATTACAAGGATATTATTCGGAATGAAGGCTAAAAAGAAAAGAGAAGCCTTTTTTATGGTTGAAAAAGAAATTCCACATACACAAATGGCAAAGGCCGTATAAATTTTTTTACTTTTAAACTGCAGCATGAAATTTTTCTCCCGATATATTTTTCCCGTCTTATTTGGCTTGCTTATTTATGCCAGCATAAGGTTAGTGCACGATATTACTGTCGGGGATAAATTCTGGATGCGCCCCTGGAAAACGAATACAATAGAAATTACGGTTACCCTATTCCTCAGTTATTTGATGATAGGGGTGATTGGGTATTTAATCAATGTATTTGAAAACAGGAAGAACAGGGAGGGTAAGGGTTTCAGCATTGTCAAAGAATTCCTGATCATTTTTGTATCAAACCTGCTGTTGCTGCATATCATTTTAGTGCCCCTGATGGTTTTCACTGATGATGGTATGCAGTTGGAAGATTATGTTATTGGTATGATCATACCTTCCCTTTATGTGCTGTTATATTTTGCCATTGTACGCGGCAACCTGTACCTGAAAAACTATGTGAACCAGAAAATACAACTGGAAAAGATTAGCAAAGACCAATTGCAGACCGAACTAAAATTTTTAAAGGCCCAGTATCATCCGCATTTTTTGTTCAATGCACTCAATACGGTTTATTTCCAGATGGATGAAAATGTGGGTGAAGCAAAAAAAACGGTTGAGAAATTTTCGGAACTGTTGCGCTACCAGTTGTACGACCAGCAGTTAACTGTCCCTGTCAGCCAGGAAATTCATTACCTGAAAAATTTCATCGACATTCAGCAAGTCAGAACATCGGAGAAATTACAGCTTCAAATACATTTTGATCCTGCCCTTCACCTGCAGCAGGTGTATCCATTGTTATTTTTACCCATGGTTGAAAATGCTTTCAAGTATGTTGGCGGAGCTTATAAAATAAATATTGCCGCAATAGACAAAGCGGGTGTAATAGAATTTTCTGTAGTAAACTCTATACCTGCACAGGCCGTTCCGGAAAAAATAAACGGTATTGGTTTGGAAAATTTAAAACGAAGGTTAGTATTACTGTACCCCGGAAAACATGAATTGATCCTAAAAAAGGAGGAAAACAATTTTATAGCAATACTCAAACTCAACATTAACCAATCAACAATCCACCAATGAAAATAAAATGTATCATTATCGACGACGAACCGATAGCAAGGAAAGGTATAAAAGGATATATTGAAAAGATAGATTTCCTGGAGCTTGTTACAGTTTGCGAAGATGCTATACAACTTAATTCTGTTTTAAAGCAACAACCAGCCGACCTGCTGTTCCTGGATATTGAAATGCCCTATATAACCGGCATCGATTTTTTAAAAAACACAGTGGCTCCGCCAAAAGTAATTTTTACTACCGCCTTTGAGAAATATGCAATAGAGGGATATGAAATGGATGTGCTCGATTACCTGCTCAAACCCATTTCTTTCGAACGTTTCCTTAAAGCTGCCAACAAATCATTTGACTATTTTAAAAGCCTCCAAAAAAACGATGAAACCTATATATTTATAAAAACAGACAGTAAATTAGAAAAGATAAATTTTGCTGATATCCTTTTTATAGAAGCGATGGAAAACTATGCAGCAATTTATTTATCCGGTAAAAAGTTCATTACCCATTCCTCCTTAAAAGCCTTATCAGACCAATTACCTGCAGAGAATTTTATCCAGCCGCATAAATCATACCTTGTAAACATCAACGCCATTCAGTCTATTGAAGGCAACATACTGCATCTTTCATCCTACCAGGTTCCGGTTAGTAAATATCAGAAAGAAGAAGTGATGGAGCGGGTTATCAATAACAGGATGCTGAAGAAGTAAATGAAAATCCATTTTTAATTTTTTACAACTGGTATTAGTAATTCGCCCAAACTCAATTGATGAAGCCGTTGCCATAGACATTCCCTTTTGTTAAGCTATGTGGCCTGGCTTTACTTCCCGTAAAATTTTCTTTACCAGGGTTATTTGTCCAAGGTGGTAATGACTGTGTTCAATAATTCCATGCAGGTTTCTGTAATAGTTGCCATATTGGGGATCTGCAAAATCTTCAAATAATTTTGCTTCATCTAATTGCTCAATTTGGATTGCAAAATGTGTTGCATCAGTCAGGGCTTTAGTTACTAATTTTTGCCAGCCGGCTGCAGAGGTTACGGGTGGATGGTCAAAGCTAAATTTGTCGCTTGCATTTAAAGGTTCGCGCTGTAATACTTTTGAAACGGGAGTCACATAATAATTAATGTGAAAAACCAGGGAAACAATGGTATTTAAGTTATGAACTTTTGTTGTTGCTTCTTCCCAGGTAACGTCCGATAAGGTATCTTCAAGATTAACGGATGTCCAGTTACCTCCGAAGTAAACCTCCCTGAAATGTTTTGCAATCTGTTTGATTAAAGTCATACGTTTTTTATCTTGAATGTTGGATATAGGTTTAAGTATGCAGGCGCCAACCATTTAAGTATAATCCACCTGCAATGCAAAAAGCTGCCTAACCAGCAATGTACAACTTAGTGTCCAAATCCTCCCTATGTTCCTTAGCGGTTTCATGTCCTGCATCCACTTGCGATATCACTCCCCTGGCAGACTGAGTACCGGTGTTTTTCTTTACTACTGCAGGTGATTGCCTGTGGTATTATTTTACCAGGCATATCTAACATTAACGGTAAGAATTGTTCATTCAGTTTGCTTCAGTATCAGCAATTGAATCTGTATCTGCTAAACGCATTGTTTGATATACGATTACCAAAATTTCTTCCCAATATGTTTCAGGAAAATTGAGCTCAGGAGTATGTGCGTTTTTAAATTAATTTATTATCTTTCGGTTATTCCAAACATTTTAAACTAACGGTATGAAGAAATTACTTACATTTTCCACGACTTGTTTATTATTCACCCTTACCGGATTTGCACAGCAACCTTTAAAAGTGCAAAAGGGAAATACCGGCATGTATGCTGAATGGGTTGAGTTTACTCCCGGGCAGGCACCCGCATTTACCGGAAAACAGGTGTATCTTATTGATGAGGCAAAGAAGATTTCTTTTTCCTCATCGGTCAGGGAATTTTCAAAAGAATCAGATGCTTTGGGCTACCAGCATTACCGCATGCAACAGGTGGTAAATAAAATACCTGTGGAAAATGCCATTTATATCGCCCATGTAAAAAATGCCAGGCTGTTGTCACAAAACGGCAAATGGGTAAAAAACTTTCCTGCATCTCTTGCCAATACTGCAGCCATAAGTGAAGCCGGCGCTTTGTCTAATGCCCTGGAGTTTATAGGAGCAAAAACTTACAAATGGCAGGATGCGGAAGAGGAAGCTTTCATCAGGGCCGAAAGCAATAATCCGGCAGCCACCTTCTTTCCTAAAGCAAGCCTGGTATATTATTCAGGCGAAACAGATGTAATTGCTTCAGAGATACGCCTGGCGTATAAATTTGATATTTATGCTTCCAACCCGGTAAGCCGCAAAATTATTTTTGTAGATGCTGTTAACGGAACAGTACTGGGCAGCAGGGACCTGATACATGAAACAGATGCTGCTGGCACAGCCGTTACCGGTTATAGCGGCACGCAGGCAATAACCACCGACCTGAACGGAAGTTCTTACCGCCTCCGCGAAACCGGAAGGGGAAATGGCATTCAGACTTTTAACATGAAGAAAGGTACCAGCTATGGCCGAGCCGCTGATTTTACTGATGCCGACAACAACTGGAACAATGTGAACACCAGCCTTGACCAATATGCTACTGATGCTCATTGGGGCGCTGAAAAAACATATGATTTTTACAAGAACAATTTTAACAGGAACAGCATAGATAATAATGGTTTTGCCATTAAAAGCTATGTTCACTACAGCCGTAATTATTTTAATGCCTTTTGGGATGGCTCCCGCATGACCTATGGTGATGGCAACTCATCTGATAATTTCAAACCACTCACGGCCATTGATGTTTGCGGACACGAGATTACGCATGGCTTAACTTCTTTTACTGCTAACTTAACGTACAGTGGCGAAAGCGGTGCTATGAATGAAGGCTTCAGCGATATTTTTGGAACCGCAATTGAATGGTACGCAAGGCCAGCAAAAAGCGACTGGTTAATTGGAGGAGATTTTTATATCATCCGTTCCATGAGTAACCCCAATGCCTACAGCCAGCCGGATACCTATAAAAAAACATATTGGTACACCGGCACCGGCGATAACGGTGGCGTACATACCAATAGTGGGGTATTGAATTTCTGGTTCTACCTGTTATCCGCAGGAGGAAGCGGTACCAACGATAATCTTTTCGCTTATACTGTAAGTGGATTGGGTATTACCAAGGCACAGGCTATTGCCTACCGCACATTAACCACTTACCTGGTTTCTACGTCCAATTATGCTGGCGCCCGCACGGCTTCTATACAGGCTGCCACTGATTTATATGGCGCAGGATCTAATGAAGTAACGCAAACCATCAATGCCTGGAATGCAGTGGGTGTTGGCGGTGGATTGTCTGCTGCTGGCAGGGTTATCACTAACAGTACCACTACATTGGAAGGCAGGAAGAACGGACTGGCAGGAGAAAAATCCAGCGCAGTAGTGTATCCAAACCCTGCAATCGACAGGATAAACATACAACTGACTGATGAAGCGGGCGGAATAAAACAAATCCAATTGGTAGATGTACTGGGCCGTGTGGCATTAAATAAAACAGCCAAACTACTGAAAGGAATAAATAGGGTTGATGTTCAATTAACAGGAATTCCTGCTGGAAATTATTTTGTGAAAATTAATAACAAAACAATTGCTGCAATAACCAAACAATAGCAACTGAAGCGGGATCACGAAAATAAACCCCTGTAAATCGCAGGGGTTTATTTTTTTACCAAACTTACGGGGCCAGCATCTCCTGCGATAAGTGAATCACTTCATGGGCTTTTTCTTTTGCCAGGTTGTAATTTGCATTCTTTAAAATTACCAGCGCTGCAAACTATACACTGGTCCGGAACCCAACTTTTCTGGTGCAATAAATTATTGATTTCATCAGGGCAATTGGAATACCCTTCCCCCGGGTCAAAAAGATCAGCATCCGTCTTTTGTAAAACCTGGAAAGGCTTACTGTCCCTGGCCGCCGGATAATTTTTTTGCCCGCTCTTGAAATTAAACAGTAGTAAAATGGCTATTCAGTAGCTCAATGACAGGGACAAGCACTTATCCTAAACTTTTCAGGAATGATTTTTAAGGGAAGGGATACAACAATTGTTTCCAAATGCCGTTTGACACCCAATAACTTATTTCTTTTTTAATATATACTATTCATTCCTGTTATTTTTGTTTAAAATAAAACCAATTGTATGCACCTGTTAAAAAAAATTACCCTGATGGCGATAGCTGTCTTTTCGATTGTTTCCCTGTTTGCACAAAAGATGGACAGTATACCGCATGCAGGAAAAAATAATATTATTAAACTCAATCTTTCAGCACTGGTCTTTAAAAATATTTCAGTACAGTATGAAAGAAAGATTGCCAAAAGATCTTCCCTTTCAGTAAATGTGCATATGATCCCTTTTGGTATTGTTCCCTTAAAATCAGCGCTGGAAAAATTAATTGATGATCCGTCTGTAGATTTGAACAAATTGAAATTGGGATCTTTTGGTATTACACCGGAATACCGGCTTTATGTAGGAAAAAGAGGTGCCCTGCGTGGTTTTTACTTTGGTCCTTTTTTGAGTTATACTAACTACAAAACAGACCTGCCTCTTAGTTATGATAATGATACCAAAACAGGTATTTTCTCGGGAAAGCTAAACACTTTGACATTCGGCCTTCAACTGGGAGCCCAATGGCAGCTCGGTAAAAATGTATATTTTGACTGGTGGATCTTAGGTCCAAACTATGGTTCTTCCAGTGGTGATTTGGTTCTTAAAGCAGCCCTTAGCCAGGGAGACCAGGATGATTTGAAGACTTCGCTGGAAGATTTCAAAAATTCCGCTCCGCTTAGTGTAGTAAAATCTTACCAGGTGGACGCAAACGGGGCTTCATTAACTGCTAAAGGGCCATGGGCAGGTTTAAGGGGCCTTGGTTTTAACATTGGCATCAGGTTTTAAGCCCTGATATTTATCCGGGCTAATTGCGGGCTTTAAACTGCTTTCGTACAGGAAGGGATACACGCTTTTGTTGCAGGCCCTCACCTTGTAGGGTAGAGGATGGCATCCATCCTGTCAGAAAAGGCAAAAAGCTGCTTTTAATCGTCAGTCTGCTCTGCAGCAGGAAGGGTATCTGCCTGCATTGATTCCTTAAATAGGGACTACCTATTGAACAAAATCTTTAAATAAAAAAGGGGATTGGTGAATTTTTTCCTGATGTCAACATTTTCAAACATGCAACTGATGGTATCACGCAACGCTTTGCTGCGGCTGGCTTTTCCAATTACAAAATTGAAAAGGCGTGGCTTACTGGTGATCAGTTGCAGGTAATGGCTGAGTTTTAGTTCTGGCCATAATTTCCCGTACAGGTCTCTGTCGTACTGCTGTAAAAAATCAGCCGAAAAATTATCCTGTTCCACAGCTTTTGTAATTACCCGCGCTGCCACCAGGCCGGAAACCATGGCATTGCCAATGCCTTCTCCCGTAAACGGATCGATCAGCGATCCGGCATCCCCCGTTAATAAAAACCTGTTGCCGCTGATATTTCTTTTTTTAGAACCGAGAGGCAGGCCCCATCCTTCGATACTGCCTTCCATAACGGCATGGGTAAAACGCCCTTTTATATTGGGATGTGTTGCAATGGCATCCAGCATCAATTGTTTAAGGTTTGCTTTTTTTGCAGCGGCAGTTTTGCTTAGCATACAGACGCCAACATTGGCTGCACCATTGGGCAAAGGAAATATCCATAAATAACCAGGCTGCAGTTCTTTTAAAAAATGTAACTCAATATAATGCTGATCATTCATCCCCGATACCTGGTGATAATAGGCCCTGATACCTGCACTAAAATGTGCTGCTTCCATTGAATGCCCGGCCAGTTTTTTTGCCACGATACTGGAGCGGCCTTCTGCACCCACCATTATTTTGGTGAAAATTGTTTTGCGTTGCCCCGCTTGTTTAATGGTTACGATCAGGCCTTCCGGTATTTGTTCAATATCTTCCAGTATAGTATCAGTAAGTAACCTGGCATACCTGTCATCAATTAAACCTGCAAGGGTATTGTCAAAATCAATACGCCTGCTTACAAAGCCCCGCGGGTTGGATTCATCCGTATTTTTTACTAAAAAAGGAATGTCAAGTACAGTATTGTCGGTGGCAATAAATTGTATCCCGTTGCTTATGATCGCCTTGTTTTTATTGGCTATAAAATATTGCTGCCAGTCAGGTACCAACCGTTGCAGCATGCCGGCAGATTTGGCACTGAAGGCATCTCCGCAAATCTTATCCCGGGGAAAAACAGCTTTGTCAATAATGAGGTGCGAAACTTTTTCTTTGGCCAGGAAGATAGAAGTGCTTGCGCCGCCCGGGCCTGCGCCGGCTATAAGCACATCGGTTATATAATCAGGAGAATGGTTCAAATGTTTGTACTGCTTCTATCATGGTGAAGATAATGCAACGGCAGGAAAAACTGCTCAGCAAAAACAATTGCTTACCGCCCCGCCGTAATGGCTCCAGGAAAAAATAAAAAATACAGCGAGTCCTGTTTATTGGAATCTTTTCCAGGCTATTCTTCTATCTGAAACAACCACACTAAACCCTGATAAACTATTGGGCAGGCCTGCAAATAAGGTCACTGCGGAACTCAGTATAAAAAGTATAAATTTCCCTTTTCCTATGCATCGGTCAATAGAAGTAAAGCGCCCTGCTGATGAGTTCACTATTACACATTTCACGGCTATATGATTCGCCTTGGCAACAGCGGGTTTGTTTAGCCGCACAGAAAATATTAGTAATTAGCAGCAGGGGTTATCAATTTGTATCATGTTGCAGTTACCACCTGTTTCAATTATTGCGGGAATATGTTGGCGTTTTGGAAAAAACAGGCTAATGTTAATGCAGCATCATTTATTTTCCGGGCCGGAAGAAATTAATTTTGCTGTTTTGACCCCTATCTTTACAAATCAGGTCAACAATGATTTTGAAATAATCAACAACACACTCACTTAAAAAAATAGTTTAATGAAAACCAGGTTACTTTTATTTTTAGCAGTGATAGCAGGCATTATTTCCTGTCAGAAAGAATTAGCAAATGAAAATGGCACCCTTATTCCTCCGTCTACCACCGCCCAGCTTCAAAAAAAGTGGACACTGCCTTCAGTCAATAATTTAAACTATGATTTTATCGAGTTTGCACCAGGTAGCACGTACATTATTTTGCAGCAGGATGGGGCTTCTAAAACAGGTAAATACAATGTAAGTGCCGATGGGAAAACGATTACCCTTGAAGGTTTAGGAACCGTGGAAGTTTCAAGTTTGAGCGATACTGCATTTAATTTTTCAATGCGGTTGAGTGGGTCAACGACTGCAGTAACTGCCAACAGTATAGTAGCAGCGCAAAGGCCCGGCTCACCAAATGCCGACCTGCTTTGCCAGGATTGGAATTTGTATAAATCTTACGATTTTGTAAGTACCAACCAATACGATAGTATTTATTACCCGCAAACCTACCAGGACTCCTCCTACGGCATGATAAAAGGCGAGGTGATATTTTCTTCCTATGGAACTTATTTTGCCACCACCATAGAGAAGAATGCTTCAGGTGCTGATACCTCTTATTTGAATGGGGTTTGGAACTGGACTTCAGCATCGCAAACAGCAATAAGATATACTGATGCAACAGATACATTAAACACCGGCCTGTTGGATATCCAGGAATTATCAACCACAAATCTCAGGTGGCTCGAAGACAGTTCGATTTACTTCCTGAACCATTAGATAAATTCCCACCAAAAGGAGGAGGGTGCTGGCATGGTGCATACTTTTTAACTTTCAATAAATTCACCTTGCCATGCGGGTTAGACTTATATAGTTTTTTTTATGCGGTGGGGAGCATAATCTGAACTCAGTGCGGCAGGCTGATGTCCATATAAAAGCCCTTGCCGGTAAAAAAGAAGGAAGGTCTTTACGAAAAGCAGATTATAAATGAATTTACGCTCCAGGTAATCATTCTGTATAAATTGATTAACTTAAAATAATGATCGAACAAACAGAATTGATGGTTACTACATGGCATTTTCATCCTTTAATGAATGATGTCGAAATAGAAAAGATAACCAATTTTACTTCCCTTGATGTAATGAAGAAAAGAACGGCTGCAAAAAAAGGTATCGCCTGCAGGTTAAGCTGCCGGTTTGCAATAGGTAATAACCCGGTGCTCGATTATGTAGCGGAACATTCCTATGTAATCGATCTTGAAGAGAGCATTGATAAGAAGGAATTATTGAAAATGGTAAGGAACAGCTTTTCAAATTTTAATGAGAAATTTGAGTTTAGAAAAACAGGGACGCTGTTACAGGATCAGAAGTTGAATCCGTTAAATGAAACCTTCCTAAATCTGGATGTAATCCTTCCCTTATTGGTTTGAAATATAGTATCAGAAAAACTGCCTGTTAATACCCCGCAGTCTTTCCTTAGCCCAAATGTTCAGGAAAATCCCTTATCACACAAAATGCCAGTAGCTCTCTTCCCGGTGAAAATTAGTGTCGGGCCAATGGTCCAGGTCAAAGCCAGGTGCATTTTCAAGTAATTCCTTTTCTTGATTGAATACAAATATTTTTTTATCCGGGTCTGCATGCAGCATGTTAAACGGGATGGCAAAATATTTTATGCCCATACCCAGGAAGCCGCCAAATTCAACGATGAAGTAATCTATTTTTCCGGTGCCCAGATCGATCATAATGTCCTTGATCTCGCCCATTTTTTCATCTTTGTCATCATGCACTTTATCTCCAATAACAGAGGAAGCCGTTAAGTATTTTAAAGGTATATTAGGATTGGTTTCATCAGGATTGATACCGGTAAAATTATCTTTTGTTAAACTGTCCATCTTAATTGGGGCAATTATTTTTTTATCCTTTGCTTACCAGGGAAGGAAAGGAATAAATGCCCTGTAAAGTTGTTTCATTTTTTACATTTACCAGTTACACAATCCTGTTAATAATTTACATTATTCCTTCTTTTTTGCCCACTGCAAACTACTACTGTAAATCTTTAGGGTAGTTATTAATATAAAATGAAAACAGAAGGCATCGCCGCCGTTAATTAGCCTTTGGTTATCCTGTTACCCAATTGCTTACACTATTGAAGTCCTGATCATTGAATGATAGATAAATTGTAATATTGTATTCATTTTTTTACCAGCCATAACTTATCTATGATATTGAAATCTGTATGCAGTTTTTTCTTCTGCTTCATCGTGTATGTAACAGCAAAATCGCAAACCACTATAACAATCGGAACGGGCACTGCGCTCACTGCAGATCATCATTCAGGCCCCATTTACCGGTCAAGTGCTGCCAGTACGTATGATTATTGCCAGTTTGCATACCTCTATACCGCTGCTGAGTTAGGTGCTATCCCCACCGGTGCAGTAATCAGCAAAATTGCCTGGAACAAAACCAGTACCGGCGCTACCGTTGGTGGAGCTAAATTTAAAGTGTACATAAAAAGTTCTGCAGCTACAGGATATACGCTGGCCACTCCTTTTTCAACGCTTATTAATGGAGCCACGCTTGTTTACAGCAGCAGCAATACAACTATTCCCGCAACAACCGGCTTTATTGAATTTGTGTTTACAACCCCTTTTACTTACAACGGTGGTGGTATAGAAATAATGACAGACTGGGATATCAGCAGCCTGAGCGGTGACCCGGCAACGGGGGCTTTCAGTTGGCAAAAAACTACCGTAGAATCTAAAATATTAGGTTACGCAGATGGAGCTCCCATTACTGCAGCGCTGTCGCCCACCACCAATTCCATTGGTACTTTAACCAACACGAGGCCAGTGGTGCAGCTTACTTTTAACGGTACATTGACGCCCTGTACCGGCATACCCTCGGGTGGACAGGTAACCGGGCCAGACAGTGTTTGCACTGCAGCAAATTTTACATTGGATGTTTCTGGCAGTACGGCAGGAGTATCCGGCCTGGGTTATCAATGGCAATCTTCCTCCGATAGTATAGGCTGGGTGGATTTGGCCGGTGCTGTTACTGATGCTGTTTCTGTTTCGCAATCAGCCACCACCTATTACAGGAGGATCATTTACTGCGGTACAAATGCCGATACCGCCGTTGCAAGGAGAGTAAAGGTAAAACAGATTTCGCAATGCTATTGCAAACCACCCGGAACTAATTGCAGCCTGAATGATGTAATTACAAATGTCAGTTTCGCAAGCCTGCAACATGCATCCGGCTGCAGCAGCGGAGGATATATTGACTATTCAGACAGTGTATCTGCTCCCGTAATCTATCAATCCACTTCGGTTCCCATTGCAGTTACAGTTGGCCCCGGAGGCGTTGAATACGTGGCGGTGTGGATCGATTATAACCACAACGGATCATTTGACGACAATGAGTACACTTCTGTTGGCTTTGGCAACGGAATCACCATCAATGGAGCGATTGACATTCCAACAGGTTTTCCTCCGGGGCTTACAAAAATGAGGGTTAGGGTAAGGTATAATGCCGCACTGAACAGTACCAACTCCTGCACCGCTTATTCATATGGTGAAACCGAAGATTACCTGGTCAATATATTATCTTCTATACCCTGCAGTGGAATGCCTGCCGGTGGCACCACCATTACCAGTAGCAGTTTTGTTTGTATCCTGGATTCTACACTGCTGAGTGTAAATAATGCCACTACCGGAGTTTCCGGACTTACTTATCAATGGCAGTCCTCAAGGGACAGTATCACCTGGGAAGATATACCGGGTAAGGTGAATGCAACAGCTTCTGTAAGCCAGGATAGTATCCGGTTTTACAGAAGATCAATTGGATGTGGTGTAAATGTAAATTATGCAGAACCGGTAAAAGTGCTAATGCAGGCTCCCACCCTTTGTTATTGCAGGCCCGATTCTTCAGGATGTTCAGTTAGTGGAAATATCACTTATGTCTATTTCGCAGGTATTGGTAACCAGAGTAGCTGTACCCCAAGAGGATACAGCAATTATGGTGGGGCTGTACCTCCGGCAACAGTGCAGGCAGGTGTTACCCTACCCATTACTGTTAGTACCTATTCAGCTTCCAACTCCCTCACCACTTATTTTTATGTGTGGATAGATTATGATCACAGCGGTACCTTCGACAGCACGGAATATAGTTTTTTGGGTACTATCCAGGGCCCCGGCACTGTTGCAGGAGCTATCTATATTCCGGTAAATGCCGTTACCGGGATTACCGGGATGCGGGTGAGGGCAAAGTTCAATCTTACCCCAACTGTTACGGCGCTGGATGCCTGCACCACCTTACCCACTTCCGAAACAGAGGATTATTTTGTGAACATAAAGGCAGCCTCCTCTTGTTTAAATAATTTAACCGCAGGAATAATCAGTGGCCCGGTTGATGTGTGCCCCAATTTTCCTTTTACACTAACCAATATCAATGCAACAGATGGCAACATCAGGTATGCCTGGCAATCCTCTGCTGATACGATCAGTTGGGCCAATATCAACAATACCGGCAGCCTTTTACGAAACATAGAAGTAGCACAAACCGCCACAACCTATTACCGGTTAGTGGATAGTTGCAGTTTATACATTAACGCCATATCCAATACCATCAAAGTGGCTATGAAAAGCAACCCGCTTTTCTGTCATTGCATACCTCCCGGCAGTTCGGTATGTACCATCGGCGATATTATTGGAAGGGTAATATTCGGAACTATTGACACCAGCACCTATTGTTCGCCGGATGGGTACAGCGATTTTATCAACAGCAACCAAACAACTGCTGTTACTGCTAATACTGCCAAATCAATGAGTGTGCAGGTAGGCTGTTCCAATGGCAATCCGGAGTGGGTGGGTGTTTGGATAGACTTTAACCAGGATGGAATATTTGAAAGGTCAGAGTTTAGCCTCCTGGGTTTTGGATGTGGAAGCACCATTACCGGCAACATCAGTATCCCAACCAATGCACTTGAAGGCAATACAAGAATGAGGGTAAGAGTTACTGCAGACGGAAGGTTTACACCTTCTGATGCCTGCACACATTTTGCCAATGGCGAAACGGAGGATTACAAGGTTTCCGTTATAGCGTATCCCGCATGCCCGGTAAATACCTGGACAGGTTCGGTAAACAGCGTATGGGAAAACCCTGCAAACTGGAGTTGCGGGATGGTTCCGGGCCTTTATTCCAATGTGGTTCTTAATAGTGGAAATGCAATCATCAGTTCTAACGTTACCGTATATTCTTTAAATGTAAACCCTGCTGCAACGCTTACGATTGTTCCACCCTTTAACCTGGTAATCACTCATTAAATGCAGGTGCAGTACTTGCTTCAACCTTAAGGAGAGCAGCGCTTCTTCATCAAACCGGGGTAAAAAAGCGAAGTGGAATAACGGTAATGCAACAATGGCTTACGATAACTTTTTAATCGAAAGTATCTATACCCCGGGATGGAAAAGAACACCGGTAAACGACATGTTACCCAAGCCCCCTATTCCACCAAGAAACGGTTCAGGCCATTTTAAGAGCTGCTTCCAGCGCCAGCTCCATCATTGGCAGCAATGCCTTTTCCCTTTGATCGGCACTGATAAATTCATGCGTGGGGATAATGTCAGAAACGGTTAATAAAGTGGCTGCCGTCTTACCCAAATGTTTGGCATTGGCAAATAAGGAGAAGGCTTCCATCTCTACCGCAAGGCAATTGTGTTTAAATGCAACAGCTGGAATACTATGTTCCAGCCGGTAAAAAATATCGCTCGAATGAATGTTACAATTGCTTAGTGCCAGCCCTTTATCAGCAGCAGTTTGTTTAATAATATCAAATGCTTTTCCCTGGTGGGCAATGGCTGATTCTTCAATACCCCAGGCATATTTGGCAAAGGTTGATTCGCTGGCAGCTACATCCACATTGATCAGGTCAAACAATTTTAAGTCGGTGGTGTAAGCCCCGCAGGTGCCGATGCGTACAATGCAGTCCACCTCATACTCGGTATACAATTCGTAAGAATAAATGCCGATAGAAGGGCAGCCCATACCACTGGCACCAATGGTTACTTCCCTGCCTTTGTACCTGCCGGTAAAGTAATAGATATTGCGGGTACGGCTTACCATTTTAATGTCCTGTAAAAAGTTATCGGCAATATATTTTGCCCTCAATGGATCCCCGGGCATTAATACAATTTTTGCTATTTCGCCAGGTTTTGCGCTGATATGTACACTCATGGTAATAATTATTTGCCGTGAAGGTATTTAAATTCAACAGTTTTTAGTCATTCCCTTTTTTCACTTACTGCAGTAAAATATTCAGCCGGTAATAAATGAAACAGCCCAACAGGTGCCATCCTGTTGAGCTGTTGTTTTTTTCCGCATCAATGCAGGTGCAGTTTATACCAAGGCTTTATTTTTTCATGCGCTCGTATACCTCTGCAAATTTGGTGCCATCAGGCTGCGTCAATGTTTGTTTAAACTCATCGGCACCCTTCATTTCAATATCAATATCAATATCCTTGCCCCTAACCTGGTAATAGGTGGATGCGATAAGGGTTTCCTTTAATTTATCTGCCCCCTTCAATTCAAATTTCCCAAAACCTACAACGGTATGGCTCTTATTAAGCGTATCCGTATAGGTATGGCCCCAAATAATATAGCTGGCAAAATAGGTTTTATACTGGTTGTTTTTACTTTCTACGGTATCTTTTCCTTTAACCTGGAAAGCTTTGGTTTGTTTCCATGACCCGTCAAATGAAGTTTTGGCGGCCGTTCCAACAGATTCATAGTCTTCCGTTAGCCTGTAGGGCTTGCCTGCTTGTGATGTCATATTATTAATTACCTGTTTGTACCCTTTGGCCGTTTTCTCAATAGCCAGTTTAAAGCTTGCTGCCGTTGCACTTTTGGTGGAATCATAGCCATTGAAAATGAGATTTTCCGTAACGGTATCCTTATCGCTGGTGTAGGTAGCAATACCAAAACCGCTTACCGAATCCGGCTAATTGATGTTGGCATACATCATAAACCCGTCATTGGTATAGATTTTAATTTGGTTGCCGGAGGTGTAGGTTGTGTCCAGGCTGTCCGTTTTTATTGAATTGGATAACATTTTGTAGGCTCCTGGCATACTCATACCGGTGCCTGCTTTTTTATCGGCATTGTTACAGGCAGCAAAAAGCAGCAGCAATACGGGGGCATAAACTAATTTCATGTTGATTTGTTTTAGGATGAAAAAAGAATAAATAAGTCTGTTACAATCATTTTCCGGGGAAGAGTAAATGCGGTTTGCAAAGGTTACCAGAACAAGATTAGCAAATTAGTCCGGCATTTCCAAACTATGAATTATTTGCACCTTTCCTCCTTACATTTGGGTATTGAAAATACAGTGAAGAAAACCCAGAAAATAAACAGATTACTTTATGGCTGCCATTGAAAAAAAATACGACCCCGTAAAATACAAAACCCCCACAGGTACAACCCTATCCTGCAAAGGCTGGATACAGGAAGCTGCCCTGCGGATGTTACTGAACAACCTTGACCCGGAAGTGGCCGAACGCCCGGATGACCTGATTGTATACGGAGGCCGTGGCAAAGCAGCAAGAAACTTTGAAGCCTTAGATAATATTATCTCGGCATTAAAAATATTGGGTAATGATGAATCCCTTTTAATACAAAGTGGCAAGCCGGTAGGTATAATGAAAACCCACCCCGGTGCCCCCAGGGTATTGATCAGCAACAGCCAGTTGGTTCCCAACTGGGCCAACTGGAAACACTTTGAAGAGCTGGAAAAAAAAGGCCTTATGATGTATGGGCAAATGACAGCCGGCTCCTGGATATATATCGGCAGCCAGGGCATTGTGCAGGGCACTTATGAAACCTACGCCGCCATAGCAGACAAACATTTTGGGGGCACCCTTAAGCATACCCTAAATGTTACTGCCGGCCTCGGGGGGATGGGAGGTGCACAACCATTATCCATCACCATGAATGAAGGTGTGGCACTCATTGCTGAAGTGGAGGAATGGCGCATCGACAAACGCATCGAAACCAGGTACCTCGACGAAAAATATACCAGCATAGATGCGGCCATCAATGCGGCAATAGAATACAGGAAAGAGGGCAGGGCCGTCAGCATTGGTGTATTGTGCAATGCAGTGACCTTACTGCAACGCTTACTCGAAAGAAACATTATCCCCGACACCCTCACCGACCAGACCAGCGCCCACGACCCGTTGATAGGCTATATACCGCATACCCTCACTAACGAACAGGCCAATGCGCTGAGGGAAACCAACAAAGAACAGTACCTCCGGTTAAGCTATGAAAGCATGTACCTGCATGTACAGCTCATGCTGCAGTTAATGGACAAAGGCGCTGTAACTTTTGATTATGGAAACAACATCCGGGCCCGTGCAAAAGAATATGAAGACAGCAGGAATGATTCGGTGTCTCCAGATCCCCATGCCCCGGTTGCCGATTTTCCCAGGAAAAGGTGTTTCGACTTCCCTGGTTTTGTGCCTGCTTACATACGCCCCCTTTTCTGCGAAGGCAAAGGGCCTTTCCGCTGGGCGGCCCTTAGTGGCGACCCTGCAGACATTGCCGTTACCGACGAATGCATTATGGCGATGTTTCCCGAAAACAAGGGCATGCTTCGCTGGATGAAGATGGCCAAAGAAAAAATAGCCTTCCAGGGATTACCGGCGCGGATCTGCTGGCTGGGCCAGGGAGAAAGGGAAAAGGCCGGACTTGCTTTTAATGAACTGGTGCGCACCGGCAAAGTAAAAGCCCCCATCGTTATTGGCCGCGACCATTTAGATACCGGCAGCGTAGCCAGCCCCAACCGGGAAACCGAGGCCATGCTCGATGGCAGTGATGCTGTAGCCGACTGGCCCATATTGAACGCCTTGGTAAATACGGCAGGCGGCGCCAGTTGGGTAAGCCTGCACCATGGTGGTGGGGTAGGCATGGGATATAGTATACATGCAGGAATGGTGATTGTAGCTGATGGAACCGAAGAGGCAGCATTGCGGCTAAGCCGGGTACTAAGGAACGACCCTGGCATGGGGGTAATCAGGCATGCAGATGCCGGATACGAAATTGCCATAGCAACTGCAAAGAAACATGGGCTGGATTTGGAAACTAAGTTAAAATAAGTTCTCCTGCCTACGCAGGAATGGTCTGCTTTGCTCTAATAACGGGAGCATGAAATCGCCTGTAAAATACTGATCTTGGTTTTTTCTAACAGACGGTTTCGTACTGCATGAAAAGATATTGAGCGAAATTTATTGGTTGAAGCAAAAAAA
>JAYVUL010000100.1:0-11616 GCA_043787935.1 Chitinophagaceae bacterium
CAATTTCTTCATACAAACAATATCAAATAAATATACAACCTAATGGATGTACTTTTGTTATGAATTATTCAAACGGTTTTATGCAATTAAACGAATTATTTACTAAAGCGCTCCATTTTGAATTCCTTACAGTTGAAGAAGGGGTATATCTGTTTGAGCAGGCTCCTTTGGCTGAATTGATGTATGTGGCAAATGAGTTGAAGAAAAAACAAGTGCCTCATGGCAAAGTAACCTGGATCATTGACCGCAATTTGAATACCACCAATGTTTGTATTGCCAATTGCAAATTCTGTAATTTTTACCGGATACCCGGGCATCCGGAAGCATATATTACAGATATTGAAACCTACAAAAGAAAAATAGACGAAACCATCCGCTACGGTGGAGAACAACTGTTGCTGCAGGGTGGTCATCACCCCGGCCTTGGCCTGAGTTATTATGTAAATCTTTTTAAAGAATTAAAGCAACTTTATCCACATATTAAACTGCACACACTGGGCCCCCCGGAAGTAGCTCATATTACCAAGCTCGAAAAAAGCACTCACCGGGAAGTATTGATGGCATTAAAAGAAGCTGGCCTGGACAGTCTTCCTGGTCCCGGAGCAGAAATATTAACGGACAGGGTTAGGCGGCTGATAAGTAAAGGCAAATGCGGAAGCCAGGAATGGCTGGATGTAATGCATGAAGCCCACAAACTCAATATCACCACCAGTGCCACCATGATGTTTGGGCATGTGGAATCTATCACGGAGCGGTTTGAACATTTGGTGAAATTAAGGGAGGTTCAAAGCCGTAAGCCTGCTGATGCAAAAGGGTTCATTGCATTTATACCCTGGACTTTTCAGGATGTGGATACCCTGCTGGCGAAAATCAGGGGGGTACATAATTTAACCACTGCGGAAGAGTACATCAGGATGATCGCCATGAGTCGCATTATGCTCCCGAATATAAAAAATATCCAGGCCAGTTGGCTTACTGTAGGAAAGCAAACCGCACAACTCTGCCTTAATGCCGGAGCCAATGATTTTGGCAGCATTATGATTGAAGAAAATGTGGTAAGCGCTGCCGGGGCACCCCATCGCTTTACCAGTAAAGGTATACAAGATGCAATCAGGGAAGCTGGTTTTGAGCCGCAGCTGCGTAACCAGCAATATGAATTCAGGGCCATGCCACAGGTGATGGAAGAACAGGTGATTGAGTATTGAGTTTTTTTATGAAACCAATATTATGCTGGGCCTTTGGTATAAGCCAAAGTTAAATACAGGAAGGTTGTACGGCCTAAAATCTGTGTAGCATTAATTTTCGATAGGGAAAGAATGAACTTGAAATACAATAATTCCCAATACGTGTCGTTTTCAACTTGTAAATCCCTATGAAATGAATAATTCTATTACTAAAAACCAGGCAATGCCCCTTATGAAAGCGGTTAAAAGTTTTTTTAACAAGCTTGTAAAGACTAACGATGAATTCCCTGTTAAATATTACAAAGGGGACAAGCATCAACCTAAGGGAAGGCACCAGGGACAATAAGATTAATTTTACTAACCCACTTCAACTATAAAAGCCTTTACTTTTTGTAAGGGCTTTATTATTAATTCTCTGGAAAAATTGACCGAAACGGAGACTTAACAATTTTTACACAATAATCCATTGTAACTTTCGTTAATGCTACACATTAATATCTTTTATCATGAAAAATAATAACAGTAAAAGCACCCGTAGCCCACTATTCAGGGTATTTAGAAACTTTTTTGGCCGGTTAACGCAATCGCCGGATGTTTACCCTATTAAATTTTATATGAAAGGAAAGCGTATTCGGCAAAGCCGGTATATATATTTAGCAGACTAAAGAGACAGGGTAAACCCATCTTTATATGTAACCTTCGCCATTTGCGAAGGTTTTTTTTTGTAACAATCACGAAAAAATAAATAAAATTTAAAAAATACCCATAACAGGGTATTGGAGCCTGTAAACTTTACCTGTACATTTGCCTTGGTTTTTCATAGGATATTGGATTTTAAAGCGGGGCTGGATTTTTATCCTGGCCCTTTTTTTATGTTTGTATAGAGGTTGCTAACCGGCTGGTTTATTCTTAAAAATGCAATACTTTCTACCAAAACATCTTCCATTGCGGCAGGCAGGCTGGTCATTATCCATGGATGTTTCCTGTCAAACACATGGTTGCTTTCCACAATAAACAGGGCAGCAGCAGGTTGCCATTCTTTTAACTGGTATGCTTTTTCAACAGGTACCGAAATGTCGAGAGCGCCATGGCAGATCAATAAAGGGATTTGCAATTGTTTAATGGCCTTTTCAATATTCAATCTTGACCCATGCAGTTCAAAATCTTCGTACAACTGGTAATACAGTGGCATTTGCTGGTTAGTACGGCTATTGGTTTGGTATTCCACACCTTTTTCCTTCCATGTTTTTATTTTTTCCGGAGACCAGTTGCCCCATGGCGTTTTACATTCACTAATGCCTGCCCAGGTAACCAACCTTTTTATCCTGCTGTCTTCTGCTGCAAATAATATCGCAATACCTGCGCCAAGGCTATGCCCGGTAAGATAAATATTTTCAGTGTCCAATACCTTTTGGTAGGGATTGGTTGCACCACAAACCCAGTCAGTTACCAGCAACAGGTCTTCTAACTGTTTGGTATAATTATTATTTCCAAATGCTTCAAGATCTGTAAACTCTTCCGGATGTTCAGGTGAAGTGCCATTGTGAGAAAAATTAAATTTCACCAGCACAAAACCGGCATTGGCAATGGCAGTTGCAGCAAGGTCAAAATTGCCCCAGTCTTTAAAACCATTAAACCCGTGAGCATAAATAACCACAGGTAGTTTGTGCCCGCTGTCATTATAAAAAATATCCAGTGTTATCGGTTTGCCACCGGCACCCGGAACTATAATATTCTTATTGGTATTCATACTACTATTTCTTTCCGCGATCAAAGAAAACAGAAGATTGCCGAAGCAGCAGATTGCTTTGGTCTTTTACAACTTTCCTTAATACAAAATGAATATATTTTTATCCCTTATCTTCAATGCCAGGTTAAGGTAAACTAAAAAATGGCAGCAATAAAAAATATCATTTTCGACCTGGGTGGCGTACTCCTGGATATTGATTACAATAAAACAGCAGACGCATTTAAAAAACTGGGGGCAATACATTTCGATGGCTTTTACTCACAGGCGGCAGCAAACGAACTGTTTGAAGCATTAGAAACCGGTAATATTTCCGAGGAAGGATTTTATATTGCCATGCAGCGGCATTGCTTACCGGGAACAACCTACAGCCAGATACAAATGGCCTGGAATGCAATACTGCTCAGCTTCAGGAAAGAAAGCCTTTTTTTCTTATCCCTGCTCAAGGGAAGGTATAATCTTTTTTTACTTAGTAACACCAACAGTATTCACTTTACGGAGTTTAAAAAAATATTTCAGCGGGAAATTGGCCAGCCTTTATTTGATGATTATTTCATAAAAACCTATTATTCCCATCTCATAAACAGGCGCAAGCCATATCCATCCACTTACCAATTTGTGCTGGAAAATGCCGGTATCAGGCCGGAAGAAACCCTTTTTATCGATGACTCTTTTGTAAATATTGAAGGGGCAAAAGAGTTGGGCTTACACACCCACCTGTTATTGCCGGAAGAAAAAATTGAAAACCTTGGTTTATAATAAGCAGCACAGAAAATTCAAGAAAATGATTAACCCGTAACCGGAAAGTAGCAGAGGGATTGCTTTATGACCAATCGAAAACAATTCACTTTCAACAATTACCCATCAGTTATTTTATTTCCTCAAAATCAATATAGTCGTCATTTTTGCCTGTTGACGCAGCTGATGAAGTATTGGTATAATTCGTTTGCTGCTGGCTACCCTGCTGCGAATTCATTTTTTCCTGCATTTGCTGGCTCATATCTGTAAATTGCTTTTTCACCTGCTTGGTCGTTTTAGCAACAGGAATGATAAAATCGAAAACCAATTTGTACAAAATGTACAGGGCAAAAAGCTCAAAGGCGATTCTAAAAAAATTCATACTGCAAATGTATAAATCTATCGGCACGCAAGCTGTTAATATTTAGAAAGGATATAAAAAAATGCTTATTTGCTCAAAAACCCACTCTGTTTTGGACGTTAACTAATTGTTGCATACATTTGCCCTCGGAAAAAAGAAACAGATGAAGGGAACGAGGACGTTCCCTTCTTTTTTTACAATGATTCAGACAACACCCATACAGGCAACGGAAGCATTAATTGAAAAATTAATTGAAGGCAATGAAGACATTTTTTTGGTGTCCGTGCGCATAAAGCCTACTAATAACATTAAAGTATATTTAGATGCGGATAGTGGGTTAAGCATTGAAAAATGCATCAAAATAAACAGGGCTTTGTACAGGACAATAGAAGAAGAGGCCTGGTATCCGGATGGTAATTTTTCTTTGGAAGTGTCCAGCCCGGGTGTGGATGAGCCGCTGAAAATGTTCCGCCAGTACAAAAAAAATGTTGGCCGCAAACTGGAAGTGACGCTTACTGACGATACCAAAAAAGAAGGCAAGCTGGTGGAGGCAGATGAAAATGGTATCCGGCTGGAGTACACAGAAGGTAAAAATAAAAAAGCAGTTACGCATATAAAAGACATTGCTTTTGATGAGATAAAACAGGCAATAGTATTGATATCCTTTTAATTTAAATAACAAAACTCCCCTGCCGGCGGGGAAACAAAAGTGAGGCTGGTAAGGTATATGGCACGTATTAATTTAATTGATTCCTTCCAGGAATTTAAAGATGCAGAAAACATAGATCGTCCAACGTTGATGAAAGTAATGGAAGATGTTTTTAAAACATTGATACGAAAAAAATATGGCAGCGATGAACAGTTTGATGTAATCGTGAATGACCAGAAAGGCGATTTGGAAATTTTCCGCCGCCGTACCATCGTTGATAATGATGATGTGTACAATACCCTCACGGAGATTGAATACAAGGACGCCATTAAGATAGAGCCCGATTACCAGGTGGGTGAAGAGTTGTATGAAGAAGTGGACATCCAGAAAGAATTTGGCCGCAGGGCAATATTGGCAGGAAAGCAAACGCTGGCAAGCCGTATCAACGATCTAAAGAAAAATCTATTAATAAAAAAATATGAAGACCGGGTAGGTGAAATCGTTAGCGGCGAAGTATACCAGGTTTGGAAAAAAGAAGTATTGCTGCTGGATGAAGAAGGCAATGAAATGATCTTGCCCAAATCCGAACAAATACCATCCGACTATTTTAAGAAAGGGGAAAATGTAAGGGGGGTGGTGAAAAAAGTTGAACTAAAAAATAACCAGGCTGTAATTGTAATTTCAAGAACGAGCCCATCCTTCCTGGAAAAATTATTAGAAATCGAAGTGCCCGAAATATTTGATGGCCTCATTGTGGTAAAGAAAATTGTCAGGGATCCGGGTGAAAGGGCTAAGATAGCGGTGGAAAGTTTTGACGACAGGATTGATCCCGTGGGTGCATGCGTAGGCATGAAAGGCAGCCGCATCCATGGTATTGTCAGGGAATTAAAGAATGAAAACATTGATGTAATTAACTGGACAAGTAATATTCAGTTGTTGATTCAGCGGTCATTAACCCCTGCCAAAATTACCAGCATTGATATTGATGATGAGAAGAAACATGCTACCGTATACCTGAAGCCCGACCAGGTTTCACTGGCCATTGGCAGAAGAGGCGTTAACATTAAACTGGCTTGCGAATTAACCGGATTTGAAATTGATGTATTCAGGGATAATGAAGGAGAAGTGGATGAGTTTGATATTGACCTGGAAGAATTCAGCGATGAGATAGAGCCATGGGTAATAGAGGCATTGAAAAAAGTGGGTTGTGATACCGCAAGATCGGTATTGGAATTAAATGCAGAAGAACTGGAACGCAGGACGGATCTGGAAAAAGAAACCATTACCGAGGTGCTGAGGATATTGAAAGAGGAATTTGAAAAAGAATAATTTTGGTTGGTTTCAAAAAAGAAACAGAATTATATAATTAAAAATCCCTCCCAAGCGAATTCGAAGGAAGGATTTAGGTACAAAAATAAGAATGTCAGAAGTAGCAACAAATACACCCAGATTAATGGCGGCCGCCAAGGAGTTTAACATAGGTAAAGATACCTTGGTAGACTTTCTTGTTTCAAAAGGTTTTAATGGCGACGACCTGAAGCCAACTGCTAAACTTACCGAACAAATGTACCGTGTGCTGCAGTCGGAGTTTCAGCAGGATAAAGTGGCTAAACAAAATGCGGAGAAAATAGAATTAACAAAGGGGTCGGCAGGCGCAGAACCCAAAAAGAAAAGGGATGAAGAAGACCTTTCTTTTAAGAAAAAAGAAACGGCAGCACCACCACCTCCTCCTCCAGTTGTGGAAAAAGTGGTGGAGCAGGCTCCGGTAGCCCCCGCTGCGCCGGTAGCAGAACCTGTAGTTGTGGCTCCCCCCGAAAAGCCATTGGTGGCTAAGGAAGAGGACACAGATAAAAAACCAGCGCTCACAAAAATTGAAGCCCCAGAATTAGAGGCACCAAAAGTAGTTACCAAAATTGATCTGGACAATATTGACTCCTCTACCAGGCCCAAAAAATCTACCAAAAAGGCAGAAGAAAAAATAGTAAAACCCGAAGCTAAAAAAGAAGTTGATAAACCAGAATATATTGCCCCAATTACGCCTGCCCCCAAAGAAGAAGTAATTGCGGAAGAGCTTAAGGCAGATGCGCCAGCTACAATTGAGAATATCAAAATCGACAGGCTTGAAGGCCCCAAAATATTAGGTAAGATTGAATTGCCTGTTGACAACGATACCAGGCCAAAGAAAGACAGTGAGGATAAACACAAGCGCAAGCGTATTCCTGTACAAAGAAAAGGTGGAGGAGCTCCACCACCAGGCGGACAGGCTCCTGGCAGTCATCCTCCAAGACAGGGAGGCGGCTTCGATTCAAACAGGAACAGGCCGGGTACTGGTGCAAGTGCACCCGGAGGATTTAACAGGCCCGGTGGTCAGGGACAAAGCCAGGGAGGAAGGTTTAATAACAGGCCTGCAGCTCCTGCCCGCAGGGAAGACAAGGAAATTGATGCAAAAGAAATTCAGGATAAAATAAAAGAAACACAGGCAAAATTATCCGGCGGAGGTGGCAGGGGAAAAAGCCTTAAAGCCAAATACCGTAAGGCTAAAAGGGATGAACAGGCTGAACAAAGGGGTGGAGAAGGCGAAGGAACCAATAAACTGCAGGTAACAGAATTTATCTCTGTAAGTGAACTCGCCAACCTGATGGATGTAAGCTTTGCAGACGTTATCAGCAAGTGTATGAACCTGGGCATCATGGTGTCCATTAACCAGCGTTTAGAGGCCGACGTTATTGAACTGGTGGCAAGTGAATTTAACTATGAAGTGGAATTTATTGGTGTGGAAGATGCGGCTGGATTAGAAGAAGACGATGAAGATGATAATGCAGAAGACCAGAAACCAAGAGCACCCATTGTTACCATCATGGGGCACGTAGATCATGGTAAAACATCCTTGCTCGATCTTATCCGAAATACAAATGTAATTGCAGGTGAAGCAGGAGGTATCACACAGCATATTGGTGCCTATGAAGTTACCTTGCAAAATGGAAGACATATTACTTTCCTTGACACTCCGGGCCACGAAGCCTTTACGGCGATGAGGGCAAGGGGTGCCAAGGTTACAGATATTGCAGTAATTGTGGTGGCAGCAGATGATGCTGTAATGCCACAAACCAAAGAGGCTATTTCCCATGCACAGGCAGCTAATGTTCCCATGATTTTTGCTATCAATAAAATTGACCGCGATGGTTCGAATCCTGAAAAGATTAAAGAACAACTGGCGGCAATGAACATATTGGTGGAAAGCTGGGGCGGTAAGTACCAAAGCCAGGAAATAAGTGCCAAGAAAGGATTGAATATTGACCTGTTGCTGGAAAAAATATTACTGGAAGCTGATATTTTAGAGTTGAAAGCCAACCCTGATAAAGCGGCCAACGGAACCGTTATTGAAGCGTCACTTGATAAAGGGCGGGGTTATGTAGCTACTATCCTGGTACAAAACGGCACCCTCAAACAGGGCGACATGATTGTATCAGGCCAGAATTTCGGTAAGGTAAAAGCCATGTATAATGAGCGTAACCAGCGGATAGATATTGCACCACCATCCACCCCAGTTTTAATTTTGGGATTGAATGGTGCGCCACAAGCGGGCGAAACATTTAAAGTATATGCCGATGAAAGTGAAGCAAGGGAAAAAGCTTACCAGCGTGGACAGATCCTTAGGGAACAGGGGATGAGGGCTAAAAAACATATTACACTGGATGAGATTGGCCGTCGTTTGGCTTTGGGCAACTTTAAAGAACTAAATGTAATTATTAAAGGTGATGTGGATGGTTCTGTTGAAGCGCTGAGTGATTCATTACAGAAATTAAGTACCGAAGAAATTGTGGTGAAGGTTATCCATAAAGCGGTTGGTGCCATTACGGAAAGCGATGTTACGCTTGCCAATGCATCAGATGCCATCATTATTGGGTTTAATGTGCGTCCGTCGATACAGGCAGCAAGGCTGGCAGAAGCAGAATCGATTCAAATCAAATTGTATTCTATCATCTACAATGCCATTGAAGAGATCAGGAGTGCGATGGAAGGTATGCTGGAACCAGGTGTTGAAGAGAAAATACTGGCTAATGTGGAAATCAAAGAAATGTACAAATTCGATAAAGCCACTGTTGCCGGTTGTATTGTAATAGAAGGTAAAATTGCCAGGAACAACCGGATACGTTTGGTAAGGGATGGCATTGTTATATTCACTGGTGAGTTGGGTAGTTTGAAACGGTATAAGGATGATGTGAAAGAAGTGACGAATAATATGGAGTGCGGGCTGACCATAAAAAATTATGCAAACATACAGGTAGGCGATATTGTAGAAGCTTTTGAAGAAGTGGAAGTGAAAAGGACATTGTAAAATAGCCTATAGTGAATTGATAATAGGTGCCATTCACTACTCACAATGCACCATTCATGAAGGGCACAACAAACATTTGTTAATAAAGCAGGCAGATGATTTCATCGTATTTCATCTGCCTTATTTTTGGAAATAATTATTTTAAATGAAACAAATTTTCCCCTTACTTTTTTTATCGTTCTCTATGCTTACTTCCATGGCCCAGCCAAAGAAAGTAAAGGCAGACAAAATTATTGCAGTGGTAGGCGATAAGATTGTTTTGAAAAGTGATATAGACAACACTATCCTCGACATGCAGCGCCAGGGAGTGGAAGTGCCAACCAATGCAAAGTGCCTTTCCCTCGAGCAGGCAATGGGCATTAAGGCGCTTGTGCTTCAGGCTGAAAAAGATTCCCTTCCGGTATCTGATGAAGAAATAGCTGCAGATATTGACAACCAGATACGTGGCTTTATCAATGCGTATGGCTCCAAAGAGAAATTAGAAGAAATTTCAGGCAGGACATTGTACCAGTTAAAAGAAGATTTTAAAGATGGTTTCAGGGAAAGAAAACTGGCTGGTTTAATGCGTAATAAAATCGTGGAAGTGGTCCGTATTACACCCAATGAGGTTAAAGCCTACTTTGATAAGATTCCAAAAGACAGCCTGCCCTTTTATGAAAGTGAACTGGAGATCGGCCAGATCGTAACCTATCCAAAAGCCGGCAGGGATGCAGAAGAGTATAGTATAGACCAGCTAAAGGAATTTAAACTACAGTTAGAAACAGGGAAAAAAGATTTTTGTACATTGACAGCCCTCTATTCGGAGGACCCCGGAAGCAAAGACAAGTGTGGAAAATATGAATTGAACAGGAATGAAAAACAGTGGGACCCTACCTTTTTAGCAAAGGCATTTGCATTAAAGGAAGGCCAGATATCAAGCCCCTTTAAAAGCAAATTTGGCTACCATATTATACAAATGGTAAACCGGGCAGGTGATGATGCAGTAGTAAGGCACATCCTGAAAATTCCCCAGGTAACAAAAACGGAAATAACAGCGGCCAAACAAAAATTAGATTCTGTTAGAGCCAAACTTATTGCAGGAACCATACAATTCGGGGAAGCTGTTTCCAAATACAGCGATGATGAAGCAAGCAAGTTTACAGGTGGCAGAAAGTCGAATGCGGAAGGAAGTACCTACATTACTATTGATCAACTGGATAAAGATATGGTGGTGATGATGAAAAATTTAAAGGTGGGTGAATATTCTCAGCCTGCAGAATTTGCTGATGAAAGGGGCAAAAGGGGCGTAAGGGTTGTTTATCTTTTAAGCAGGTCTGAACCACACCGGGAAAATGTAAAGGATGATTACAGTAAGATAGCCCAACGGGCACTGGAAGAAAAAAAGAACGGCACGCTGGAAAAATGGTTTACAGAAAAAATACCCACCTACTATATTAAGATTGATGAGGAATACAAAGCCTGTGATGAAATGAAAAAATGGATAGCTCCGGCAAAAGAAACAGTAAAGAATTAATCCTGTTATTTCAATTTGTGTAAAGCGTTCCTGTACTAATACCAGGAACGCTTTATTTTTGCAGTATTTCAAATATCGTCCCTGAGAAGGCGGAATCTGCCAGACATTTGTACTACAGATCAACAGGCCCCTCCTTCGTTGGGACGACAAAAAAATTATTTTGATAGAAAAAAAGAAATTTAAGCAGGAACAAAAAACAGTGCTGGTAGGCCTGGTAACCGCTGAACAGACAGAACTGCAGCTAAAAGATTACCTGGATGAACTGGCATTTTTAGCTGAAACAGCTGGAGTAACAGCAGTAAAAAGATTTACCCAAAAACTGCCACATCCCGACAGCCGCACATTTGTAGGCAAAGGTAAACTGGAGGAAATAAGAAAATACGTCTCCCTGCAGCCAGATGTAGACCTGGTGGTTTTTGATGATGAACTCACCGGCTCACAGATTCAAAACATTGAAAAGGAACTGGGGGTAAAAACAATTGACCGGAGTGACCTGATCCTCGATATTTTTGCCAACCGTGCCAAATCGGCGCAGGCAAAAACACAGGTGGAGCTGGCACAATATCAATATCTGCTGCCCCGGCTGAAAGGAATGTGGAAACACCTGGAAAGGCAGGGCGGCGGCGTAGGTACGAGGGGGCCGGGTGAAACGGAAATTGAAACCGACCGCCGTATTGTGAAAGATAAAATAACCCTATTACGCAAACGCTTAGCCGAAATTGACAAACAATCATTTACCCAGCGCAAGGAAAGGGGTGAATTTATCAGGGTATCCCTGGTGGGCTATACCAATGTAGGAAAATCAACCTTGATGAACCTGCTGAGTAAAAGCGATGTGTTTGCCGAAAATAAATTATTTGCAACATTAGATACTACAACCAGAAAAGTGGTGTTTGAACAAACGCCCTTCCTGCTGAGTGATACGGTAGGATTTATACGTAAGTTGCCTCACCACCTTGTGGAAAGTTTTAAAAGCACACTCGATGAAGTAAGGGAAGCTGATATATTGTTGCATGTGGTCGATATGAGTCACCCCCAATTTGAAGAGCAGTTAAAAGTAGTGAATAAAACCCTGGCAGAGTTAG
>JAYVUL010000101.1:0-8181 GCA_043787935.1 Chitinophagaceae bacterium
GTAATACCTTCACCACCGGCAACCGCAATGCAATATCCTTATACCGTTTGGCTTCGTAATCACTGTTGAGGTCTTTTAAAGCGATGTCCATTTCATAAATGAATGCTGTGATATTATCTGGCGCTTTGGCAAACTCTACCAGCCATTCATGTGTGCCATTATTACTGTCACAGAAATACACCGGCGCTGCAGTATAATCATTTACAATGGCATTTGTTTTTTCTGCTGCGATGGCAATGGCTTTGTCTGCATTGTCTACAATCACTTCTTCGCCAAAGGCATTCATATAATGTTTTAGCCGGCCACTTACTTTTATTTTGTAAGGATTAAGGGAAGTAAATTGAATGGTATCTCCAATGAGGTAACGCCACAAGCCCCCGGTTGAGCTGATAACGGGGGCATAGTTTTGGCCAATTTCCACTTCGTTTAGTCCAACGGTTTGCGGTGCGGGCTTGCCATATTCTTCTACCGGCATAAACTCGTAAAAGATACCATGTTCAGTAAACAGCAACATGCCATCATCACCCGGGCATTCCTGCCCTGCAATAAATCCTTCGCTGGCATTGTATATTTCAAGGAAGTTAATTGGCCCCCCAATGATTTTTTCAAACTGGTCACGGTAAGGAACAAAGGATACACCACCGTTAATATAAAGTTCCAGGTTGGGCCATACTTCTTTGATGGTTTTTTTTTGTTTGATTTCTAAAATTCGTTTCAGTAATAATAATGTCCAGGTGGGCACACCTGCAAGCAGGGTTACATTTTCTTCTGCAGTAATTTTTGCCAGTTTTTCTATTTTATGCTCCCATTCGTCCAGCAGGGCAATACTTAATTCTGGTGTACGCAACCACTGCCCCCAGAAGGGGGAGTTCTGCATCAATATGGCACTGAGATCGCCAAATTGAATATCTTCATTTACTTTACTTAATTGATGAGAGCCCCCGATTACCAATCCTTTGCCGGTAAGCAAATCGCTGGAAGGAAAATTTTTATAGTAATTGGACAACACATCTTTGCTTGCCTGGAAATGATTGTCCTGCAGGCTTTCTTCACTAATGGGGATGAATTTACTTTTATCGCTGGTAGTGCCGGATGATTTGGCAAACCAATTTATTGGCTCGTTCCACAGGATATTTTCTTCCCCCGTCATCATCCGTTCGATGTAAGGTTTCAGGTCATCATATTCATGAATGGGGATGGCTTTTTTAAATGCCCTCACGGAAAACAGTTTTGAGAAACCATATTTTTTTCCAAACTCGGTATATTGTGCAGAGGTAACCAAATGCTGCAATACTTCACGCTGAGATGCCACCGGGTGGTTGCTCCAGTTTTGTATGCGCCACAAACGCATCCGGGCTAATTTTGATATGGCGGGAGAGAGCAGCTTCATTTGTATCCGGCAAAATACACATTTCAAAATAAAAACAAAAAATGATTGTTACCTTTTATGAGGCGCTGCCGGACGCAATTGCCTAAACTGCATTACTGGTATCGTTCTCTTTGGCTTCATCATATAAATAATCTTTCCGCTTCAGTTCAAAGTTCCTTCCAAGGTATAATCGCCGCACCTGTTCATCATTGGCCAGTTCTTCTGCGGTACCATGTTTAAATATTTTACCATCAATCAGCAGGTAAGCCCTGTCGCAGATAGAAAGGGTTTCATTTACGTTATGGTCGGTAATTAAAATACCAATGTTCCGGTATTTTAGTTTGGCTACAATGGCCTGTATATCTTCCACCGCAATAGGATCCACACCGGCAAAGGGCTCATCTAATAAAAAAAATTTGGGGTCCACAGCCAGGGCCCTGGCAATTTCTGTTCTTCTCCTTTCCCCGCCGCTTAAGGTGTCGCCATTATTTTTTCTTACTTTTTGCAGCCGGAATTCATCCAGCAACACTTCCAGTTTTTCCTTCTGTTCCTGCTTGCCCAGGTTCGTCATTTCCAGTATGGCTGCAATATTATCCTCCACACTCAGCTTCCTGAATACACTGGCTTCCTGCGGAAGGTAGCCTATTCCCATCTGCGCCCGCTTGTACATCGGCAGTTTGGTAATATTAATATCATTTAAAAACACTTCACCCGAATCGGGCTTTACCAGCCCTACCACCTGGTAAAAGGAAGTGGTTTTACCGGCACCATTAGGACCGAGCAAGCCAACAATCTCCCCTTGTTTTACGTTAAAGGAAACATTGTTCACCACGGTGCGGCTGCCGTATGCTTTTACCAGGTTATTTGTTTGTATGGTTAAATCCAATTGCTGAACATTTGCTGCAAAAATACAGCAAAGCTTTAAAAGGCTTGCCGATCATTTATATATAAGCAGTTTGTGCTTTATACATAGTTAAGTAAGTTTGCAAATAGTTTAAAGATGATCAGATGGGCTGGTGAGTTTTACAGGCGTATCCCTCTGACAATAAAAAAAAACAGATGAAAGTAACAGAACACATAGCACAGTCTAAAGAAACCCTGGTTTCCTTTGAAATTTTGCCGCCATTAAAAGGCAAAACCATCAACACAATTTACAATCATTTAGACCCACTGATGGAATTCAAGCCATCTTTTATTAATGTTACCTACCACCGCAGCGAAACGATGTTTAAGAAAAAGGCGGACGGCACCTTTGAAAAAGTGGAAGTTCGTAAAAGGCCGGGTACGGTGGCCATCTGTGCAGCAATAAAAAATCATTACAATGTGGATACCGTGCCGCATTTGATTTGTGGAGGGTTTACCAAAAGAGATACAGAAGATGCATTGATAGACCTTAACTTTTTGGGAATAGACAATGTGCTGGTGCTGCGGGGGGATGCGGCAAAGAATGAAGCCAACTTTGACCCTGAGCCAGGAGGCAACGCTTACGCTGTCGATCTGTTGAAGCAGGTGATGAATTTAAAAAACGGTATTTACCAGGAGGAGGATATTAAGAATGGCGGCAAGCCCGACTTTTGTATTGGTACAGCAGGATACCCTGAAAAGCATTTTGAAGCGCCTAACCTGGAAACCGACCTGATGTTTTTGAAAGCTAAAGTAGATGCCGGAGCCGATTATATTATGACTCAAATGTTTTTTGACAACCAGAAATTTTTTGACTTTGTAAAAGAATGCCGGGCTATCGGGATTGACATACCTATTATACCCGGATTAAAACCCATCACCAATAAAAAACAGCTCACCATTTTGCCCAAGGTTTTTCATGTGGATATCCCTACCGATTTGTCGGGAGCCATTATGAAAGCAAAGACGGATGAGGAGGTGGAAACCATTGGCACCGAGTGGCTGATACAGCAATCAAAAGAATTAAAAGCATTTGGTGTACCGGTATTGCATTATTACACCCTGGGCAAGCCGCATGTAATTTATAATGTGGTGAAGGAGATCAGGTAAGCAGTTTCAATGTACAAAAAAAATAAGCTGGCTCATCAGAGCCAGCTTATTTTTTTAAGCGGGCGGATTACTTATTTCAACAAAGAATTAAACACCGGATCATTCACTTTAACCGGGTATTTTTTCTTCAGTTCCTCAATCCATTTTTCTTCTAAATAATTTTGATATTCATTTATTACCAGGCCTTTTGCTTCTTCAAAACTGCGCTGCTCATCTGCCGGGAAGCGCTTTAATATTTTTACAAAGCTTGCGGTATTGTCTCCGGGGTTTACTACCGGTATGCTAATCAGCCCTTCTGACACCACAGTACCTGAAGGCAATTGCAATTGCTGTATTTCATACCTGCCGGAGTCAGACTGTATCCTGCCATCGCTTTCCTCTGCCAACTGTTTCCAGCTTTTTCCATCCTTTAAAGCACCAGCTGCTTCGTTTGCAGTTTTCAAACTATTGCAGTTGAATAAATTTACTGTAGCGCTTTCCTTCCAATGGTATTTACTTTTGTTGGCATCATAAAACTTTTTCAGCCCCACACTGTCATTAGCCGCCTTGCTCCAAACATTTCTTTCCATTATTTCAAACAGCATATTTCCTTCTTTAAATTCCTGCATCTGGTATTTAAATTCCTCATTAAATTCCTCCAGGTGCTTGCGGTAATATTCTATCACAATGGTAGAAATATATTTTTCAAGCAAGGCTTTATTATCTTCCCCTTTATATACATCCGTATTCAGCTTATAATCTTTTACAAAATTCAACCAGTCGCTTCCAATCACTTTTGATTTGGTAAATGAATAAATGATTGTTTTATTGATGGGATATTTCCCCACTTCCTTATTCACTGTTACACTGTCTGCATAGCGGAATAACTGGTCGTCTTTTACCGCTGGATTTTTCTTGAAGCCTGTTCTTGCTTTTATGGTTTTAAGAAAATTTACCCGGGCAATGTTAATCCTGCCATCCAGCAAAAGTTGTTGTTTAAGGTTGTTGATAAACACCTCGTCCGTTTTATTTGCAGGAACGGGGTGCTGCTCCAGCCTTTTAACAATATGAAACCCATATCCGGTAAAAACAGGTTTGCTGATATCCCCGTCTTTCTGCAATGAAAATACAGCGGTTTCAAAAGGCAACTCAAATTTCCCGGTACCAAACTCAGGCATTTCTCCACCATTCAGGTAGGTCAGTTTATCATTACTGTATTTTTTTGCCATTTCAGCAAAATCGGCTCCGGCTTTCAGCAGTTCATAAACAGAGTCAGCCAGTTTTTCCATTTCTTTCCGCCCCTCGCCTGAAGCATCCGGGGGAATGGCAAATAAAATTTGGGCAACTTTCCATTTGCCGGCACTTTTTCTTTCTTCCGCATTTTTAAAAATATGCAAAGCTGATTTGGTGCGGTAAACTTTGCTTACCCCCCCGGCTGGCAAAGAATACACCATGCTTTCAATTTCATAAGGAACAGAAAAGGTGGTAATGTAGCCAAGGTCTTTCCACTTGGCGGGCGCCGTTTTTTTTGTTATTTCACCAACGATTCCGTCATAGTTGGTTTTACCTTTTTGCAGGCCTTCCCTCACTTCTTCCATTGCAGTATACAATTTCGCAGAATCTTCGGTATTCATTTTACTGCTTACCGGAATATAAAAATGTAACAGGTGTATATCTTTCTGGCTGCGTTGAAACGCTTCATCCAGCAGCCTGTTCACTTCACCCTCATCATTCAGGTACCCCTCCTCTACCTGGCTGCGGAAATTTTGTACATCATAGCGCAGCTGCTGTAAAGTATCCAGGTGCAGCTCCATTGCAGCTTTAACTTTCAGCTTAAACCTGGCATACAGTTCAAGGTATTCTTTTAATGATTTTTCTTTATCTGCAACCGGGGTTTTATTTTTATTATACGCCCTCAGAAATTCTTCTTTGCCTGTTTCATTGGGGCCGTAGGTAAACAATGTTTGAGAAAACCCGCTGGATAAGGCAAACCCGGTTAGGATCAGTAAAAAAAATTGCTTCATGTTGGTCCTGTTTTCGTTTAGTTAGTTTTTTGATTTTTCCATTTTACCTGCAGCAATTCATCTAATTGCTGCCAGGTTAATTTTTTGCCGATGATGCGTTTTTCTTTGTCCAGTAAAAGTAAGGTTGGTGTCATAATAACATCATATAACTGCCGGTAGCTGGGTTTTTGTGCGGCAGCATCGGCCTCTTCCATTGCTTTGGTTTGATATACATGTGTCCATCCCACGAGGTCTTTATCGGTAATAAATTTTTTCCAGGCAGGCAGCAGGTTTTCTTTTGAATCGCCCGACAATACTGCATATATTTTTACGCCATGTGCTTTCCAGCTTGCTTTGTAAATAGAATCAAGCCTGGGAACCTCTTCTTTGCAATGGCCGCAATTAGGGTCCCAAAAAACAACGATGGTATACTCGGCATCCAGGTTATATAAGGTAGAGGGTTTGCCTGTAGAGTCCAGCATTTCAAGGTCGGCGGCTTTTGCGCCTATTAAGGTGCCCATCACCATATAAGCCCTGCGGCTGATCGTTTCCATTTGTTTTTCATTGAGCCAGCTGGTAAGCCCTTTACTGTGGTATTTTTCAAACAGGTGTACAAATACGGCATCAAGCCCCATGTATTTTGGATTGATATATTCATCCGTAGCCCAGTTAAGTATGAATTTGTACATTTCGGGACAGCTGCGGGCAAGGAGCAATTGGTAATCCATATCCTTAATGATGCTGTCAGGATGTTGAATCACAATATCGCGGTAATATTTTTCAAACTTTGGAATGAAAAATGGTGAACGGATGATGCGTTCATCCATAAATGTTACCCCATCCCAGTAATGTTTTTTGTAGTGATAGTAGTTTTCAAGTGAGTCTGTATGATTTTTTGGATTGGGGTGCAGCAACGGCGGCTCCTTCATTGCACTTAATACAGACGCCATCATGGACTGGGATTGATTTTTAATAATTCCCTCCCGGTAGTCGTTGAGCTCTTTGTTCAGCCTGTTGTAGTTGGCTTCATGTAATGCAGAATCCTGCCTGGTAAGCGATTTGGTATAGGCAATTCTTTCCTGCTCCCATGCCTTGCCCTTTACAGCCATGTATTTTTGATAATCCTGGAAAACAATGTTTTCTTTTGAGCCGGTGATAATGGTTTTATTCAGCAGGTCGGTAGTATCAATTTTAATATTGATGAGTTGTTCTTTATCGATAAAAAAATCTACCAGTTTGCTTTTGCCGGGCAGCACTACAGAATAAATTCCTCCGGGCAATTTTCGCTTCCCTTCAAAAATGGCAGCACCTTTGGTATTTACAGCAGCGGAGTCTTCCACATTCAGGTTTTTACCACTATGATAAGTAAGGTAGGCTATACCACTGGTGTACCCGGGAGCCTGCAAGGTGATTTTAAAACTTTGTGCACCGGCAGTTATTGCAAAAAATAAAAACAGTAAGGGTAAATGTATACGCTTCATATTGAGTTGATAAGGTTGCAAAAATATCTAAAATGAATGGTTTGCAGCATATAATAAAATGGACCCTTTAAAAATTACAAATCGTTAACAAAACATCCTGCCCTATTTTTGTTGCCGTGAAAAGAAAAAAGTATTTATTACAAAAAGTATTGGTTACCGGCTATGCAGCCGAAGGTAAATCATTGGCAAAGATTGACGGCAAAGTAATTTTTATTGAAGGTGCCGTACCTGGAGATGTAGTGGATGTATTTGTAAGCACCAATAAAAAAGACTGGGGCGAAGGCAGGGCAACTCATTTTCATGAATTGTCGAAAGAACGGGAACATCCCTTTTGCAAACATTTTGGCCTCTGTGGCGGGTGCAAATGGCAGATGCTGCCCTATCAAAAACAACTGGAATACAAGCAGCAGGAAGTAGCCCAAAATTTCAGACGCATTGGCAAAATAGATTTGCCGGAGATGCTGCCCATAGTTGGAGCAGATGCTACCAAATATTACCGGAATAAGCTGGAGTTTACTTTTAGCAATAAAAGGTATTTGACAAGTGAGGAGATAAAAAGCCTCCCCTTGCCCCTCCAAAAGAGAGGTTCCGGAGCCCCTGAAAATACAAGCTCCCCGCAAGTAGACAGCGAGTATGCACCCACGATAAAATATCAAGCCGAAAATTCGCAGGAACCAAAGGCCCTTCCATTGGAGGAGATTGGGGAGGCCGGTGCTCTTGGCTTTCACGTACCCCGTATTTTTGACAAAATAATTGACATCAACGAATGTTTTTTGATGGATGATGTAAACAACCTGATCCGAAACAGTATCCGGGATTTTGCCAGGGAAAACAATTATTCTTTTTACGACATTAAGCTGCATACCGGCTGGCTGCGTAATATCATCATCCGTTATTGCAGCACCGGTGAGTTGATGGTAAATATTTGTTTGGGTTATGAAGACGAAACAGAAACAAAAAAACTGCTCGATTTTGTTTTAAGCAAACTGCCTTCCATTACCACTTTATTGTACACCATCAACCCCAAATGGAATGATACCATCTACGATCTTACGCCGCAGGTTTATTTTGGTAAAGGCTATGTAATAGAACAGCTGGAAGATTTTAAATTTAAGATCGGCCCCAAATCATTTTTTCAAACCAACACCAAACAGGCTGAAAAGTTGTATGGCATTACCCGTGATTTTGCCGGGTTAACCGGTAATGAAATCGTATACGATCTATATTGCGGCACAGGAAGTATCGGCATATTTTTAAGCAAAGGGGCTAAGAAAATTATTGGGGTGGAAGCTATAGCAGAAGCCATTGAAGATGCCAGAGAAAATGCGGCATTGAA
>JAYVUL010000102.1:0-18134 GCA_043787935.1 Chitinophagaceae bacterium
CACGGCATGAAAGGAGGCGAAGAAAAGAACAGGATCATCAATGGCTCCAAAGGTTTACTTTTCCCGGTATTATGGTATGAACCTTTTGGGATAGCCCTCATTGAAAGTTTATATTTTGGGTGCCCGGTGATAGGAACACCTTATGGATCCTTACCTGAACTGATACCAAAAGAAGTTGGTTTTTTGTCCTCAAAAAAAGATGACCTGGTAACAGCAGTTAAAAATATTGATTCTTTTGACCGCACTGCCTGCCACCGCTATGTAACAGACAATTTTACCTCAGACAGGATGACCCTGCAATACCTGGCCTTGTATGAAAAAGTAATGAACGGGGAATACTTAAATGCTGTTGCACCGCAATTGAAATCTGTACAACAGGAAAAGTTTTTGCCTTTCAACTGATTGCTTTCACCAACAGGGGAAATATATACGGGGCTCCCCTGCCGGCGCAGCCCGGTATATTAAGCAGCTGGATTAAAGCTACCTCCTGGTTGTTTTCCCCGCTTCATTCCGCAATTTCTGCAACTCACTCCTTTTACCTTGTTGTCTTTTTTAAAGCGGAGTAATCTTGTGCTGTAATTATTTAACCAACCTAAAATTTATAACATGAAGCTCCTAACAGCATTTACAGTACTTTTTTTAACCATTTGTTCCTTACCCGTAAAAAGCCAGGATGTCATTCCAAAAGGCTTTGTCAAAGGCAAAGTGATACTGGCGGATAACAGCGAAATAGCCGGCTACATAAAAGACAATATCCGAAGCCGGGCAGCCATAGTATTAATACCGTCTACTGACGGTAAGAAAACATTCTATGACGGCGACAAACTGAATAGTGTCATCATTGACAAGGCGGAATACATCTGCATTAAAGGTGATTTTTTTAAACTGGTATGTGAAGGCGAACTAAGCTTTTTACAAAAAGAAAGCGATGCCTCCTCTAAGCCTGTGTATATCGGGTCTGAACCCATGTTCATCAATGGTACAGAAGGCAAACCAGGTGATTTTTATATTTTCAACAAAACCCAACAACAATTAAAATGGGTAAATAACAAAAATATTACGGAAGTAAGTGCTCAATCCTTTATCAATTGTGAAGCAGCTATTTCAAAAGCAAAACAAACTGGTAATGATATTGCTTTACTGAGAGATGCGGTGGTAATTTACAACAACCGCAATAACAAGTAATAACAATATGCCCCGTTTTAAAAATATCCTTTACCTGCCACTTTTGGAATTTTCATTGCAGATCATTTATCAATAATTTTTTTATGCTTAAACAAATAACCATACTGGTCAACCTATTTTTTTCAACTACCCTTTTGCATGCACAGCAGCTTTCACTTACCCAAACAGTAAAAGGAACCGTAACAGATGAACAGTCGGGCAATATACTCAGGGGAGTAACCCTTACAGTAGAAGGCCAGCAGCCCATGATTGCAGGAAGTGCCGACAGTACAGGAAATTTTAAATTGAAGCATGTACCGGTGGGCAGGCATACAATTAAAGCCAGCATGATGGGTTATGAAGTGGCTTTTGTCACCAATATAGAAGTTACTTCTTCCAAAGAAGTAGTGCTGGAAATAAAGCTGAAGGAAAAAATAAAAAAGCTGGATGATATTGTGATCAAATCCGGCAAACAAAAAAACAGGGCACTCAACGACATGGCGATGGTAAGTGCCCGGCAATTCAGTGTGGACGAAGCAATCCGCTACTCCGGCACCAGGAATGACCCCAGCCGCATGGCACAAAACTTTGCCGGTGTTAGCGGCACCAATGATGCAAGGAACGATATAGTGATCAGGGGCAACTCGCCCGCAGGTGTGCTGTGGCGCATGGATGGCATTGATATTCCCAACCCCAACCATTTCAGTACACTTGGCGCTACCGGTGGGCCGGTAAGTATTTTAAATACCAATACCCTGAAGAATTCAGACTTTATAACCAGCGCTTTTCCGGCTCAGTATGGCAATGCCGTCGCTGGCGTTTTTGACCTGAGAATGCGGAATGGCAACAATGAAAAAAACGAGTTTCTTGGCCAGATGGGTTTTAACGGGTTTGAATTTGCTGCTGAAGGGCCTTTGAATAAAAACAATAAATCATCTTACTTAATAGACTACCGGTATTCCATGGTGGCGGCCATTCAATCACTTGGCTTATCGGTGGGTACCGGTTCTGCCACCCCCAATTACCAGGACCTGCATTTTAAATTCCATATGCCAACAAAAAAATGGGGAACATTTGATTGGTTTGGTTTTGGCGGAGAAAGCCATATCAAATTCCCCTATGATACAGATGACAACCTGTATGCCAGTAACGACGGCACTTTACGCGACAGAAACTTTAAATCATTGACCGGTTTTACAGGGCTTACCAATACTTATTTTTTTAATACCAATACCTCGGGGAAATTTACCCTGGCCGCCTCCGGCACCGAATCTACCTACAAGGAAGTAATTGTGGATACCGACAAACCGGATAAAACTGCCTATGACAAAAAGAATATCCAGGTAAAATATTCTGCAGGCTATACTTTCAATAAAAAGTTCAGTTCAAAAAATCAACTCACAGCGGGTGTAGTTTCAGATTTTAGCAAGTTATCACTAAAGCAGAACTATATCCCGGATGGCGATTCCAGCATCACTACGTTTGTTGATACAAAAAAGAATACTGCTTTAGTAAGAGGATTCAGCAACCTCGGGCACCGCTTTACTGACGCCTTGAGTACCAACATCGGAGTATATTACCAGTTGTTTACGCTCAACAATACCTGGAGCATTGAGCCGCGGTGGAATATCCGGTACCAATTCAAAAAAAATCAAACCTTTTCATTTGGTACTGGCCTGCACAGCCAGACCCAACCTCTGGAGGTATATTTTTATGAAACCCGGGATAACTCAGGGCAAACCACCCTTACCAATAAGAACCTGGACTTTGTAAAAAGCGTACACACGGTACTGGGGTATGATATTAATTTTTCTAAACACCTGCGTTTTAAAACAGAATTGTATGGACATTATATTTATAATGCAGCAGTGGAAAAAACGCCTTCTTCCTTCAGTATGTTAAATGCGGGTGCAGATTTTTACTTTCCGGATAAAACCAATTTAGTAAATAATGGCAAGGGCTACAATTATGGAGTGGAACTTACACTGGAGCGCTTCTTAAACAAGGGTTTCTATTACCTGGTGACTGCCTCTATTTTTCAGTCGAAGTATAAAGGAAGTGATAATGTTTGGCACAATACAGCCTTCAATACCCATTTCGTAAATAATATTTTAGTTGGGAAAGAATTTAAGCTCAATGAAAAATCTTCCTTTGCAATAGATACCAAAATGGGCATTGCAGGTGGACAACAATACACAGCATTTGACATACCTGCATCCCAAACAGAAGGATATGTAGTGTTTAAAGAGCAGGAAGCCTATAGTTTGCGTAACAATACCTATTGGCGCTGGGACCTTAAATTTTCCTATAACCGGAATGGAAAACGCACAACCCAAAAATGGTATGTTGACCTCCAGAATTTAACCAACCGGGAAAATATTTACGTCAGAACACTGAACCCGAAAACAGGCACTGTTGGTGAAATCAACCAGATCGGATTTTTTCCCAACATAAATTACCAGATCACCTTTTGATCGTTTAACTTTACCCCTATGTGGAAGACGAATTGCAGAATAGGTTTTGATGACCGTAAGGTAATGCTGGTGCTGATTCCATCGGTAGCTTTCATTATTCCCATTGTTTTTTTTGGGCTGCGTTTCCAAAGGATTCCCTACTATACCTGGCAGATTTATGTTACCACTTTTACACTCACCACTTCGATCTGGCTGGGCAACAGATTTATCATGCTATGGTCGAGAAAACGCTATCCGAAATTTGAAGCCGTAAGAAAAAGACTGGTGGTACAGTCGGTGATCATGATAATTTATACACTCCTTTGCACCAATACTATCGGGTATCTTCTTCATGATTTCTGCGGCCTGCAACACGGTGATACCTACCAGGGACGAACGCTGGGAGATATCATTATCAATTCAAATAATGCCGCTTTTTTTTGCAGCCTCACCGTAGTGGCCATTTATGAGATCGTATATTTTATGAATGAGCTAAGGCATTCGGTAGAAGAAAAGGAAATGCTGAAAAGGGAAAGCCTTTCTGCACAACTCAATGCCCTGCGAACCCAGGTGAACCCTCATTTTTTATTTAATAATCTAAACACCCTCAGTGCTATCATACCGGAAGATCCAAAAAAGGCGGTGGATTTTGTGCAACAGTTATCAAAAGTGTACAGGCATATCCTGGAAGTGAAAGATGAAAAAAGTATTTCCTTAAAAGATGAGCTGGAGGTATTGAAGGCTTATGCTTTTTTATTAAAAACAAGATTTGGCCATAATCTTGAAATTGACATCAATGTAGCAGATGAAAAATTGCAGAAAAGAATTGTGCCATTATCCCTGCAATTGCTGATGGAAAACGCCATCAAGCACAATATCGTATCCGCTGATAAACCATTAAAGATTGAGGTATATGCAGAAAATGGGTCTTTGATAGTAAGAAATAATTTGCAAAAGAAAAACCAGTTGCATGAGTCCACCGGCATCGGACTGGAAAATATCCGCAACAGGTATAAATTATTAAGCGATAAAATTGTAGAGGTAACGGAGAACGGGAATAATTTTACGGTGTTGATTCCTTTGCTGGCGACATAAAAATTTGACTATGGTACATTGTCAATAGTGAGAGCGTTGTAAGTTGCCATGGCTATACATTATAAAGATCGGCTATGGACCATGGACTATTGCCTACTAACTTACAACCATTAACAATTAACCATCAAAATGAAGGTCGTAATAATCGAAGACGAAACCCCGGCAGCAAACAGGCTGATCAAACTGCTCCATACTATGGATGATGACATTGATATCATTGCCAGGTTTGACAGTGTGGAATCCTCTGTTCAATTTTTTCAAATGCCACGGGTTATTGACCTTATTTTTATGGACATCCAACTGGCAGATGGTTTAAGCTTTGATATTTTTTCACAGGTATCCATCACAGCTCCCGTAATTTTTACAACCGCTTTCGATCAATACACTCTCAAAGCCTTTAAAGTGAACAGTGTGGATTATTTGCTGAAACCCATTGATGAAAATGAACTGCAGCAGGCAGTAGAAAAATATAAACAACTCTACTTAAAAAAAGAAAATGATTTTCCGGGTACCATTTTAAAGATGATTCAGGAGATGGCGGCGGTAAAATATAAAGAAAGACTGCTTATCAAACGTGGACAACAAATGAGCTATCTTAAAACTGATAACACAGCTTACTGTTATGCTGATGGCAAACTATGTTATGCTGTAGATTTCAATAACAATAAATACCTGTTGGAAATTAACCTCACCGAACTGGAAGAACAACTTCAACCCAATAAGTTTTACCGCATCAACCGCAGCCTGTTGGTAAATATTGATGCGGTTAAAAAAGTTCATACCTGGTTAGGTGGCAGGCTTAAAATAGAACTCTCCCTTTCCGCCACTACAGAAACAATTGTAAGCCGGGACCGGGTAAATGGCTTTAAAGACTGGCTGGGACAATAGAATCTCAAAACTTCTTCTACTACCGGCTTTTTTACAGTAAATTTTTTTCTTTTATTGTCAACCTAAATCTGCTATCTGCGTAATTTCATTTTTCTAATTAACCTCCCGTTCCCGGAATCCGCTTTCATCCTTTTCTGCACTAATTTGTAAAACTGCATTGGATGTAAATTGCTTTTTGTGATGGGTCAGGCAGTAGGAACTGACAATGGCATTATTTTTGGCGATATATTGTTAATAACTCTGTTTCCAAAGCATTATTCAAAAATGTATTATTGTAACATGGAAGCTATTCAGACCAAAACCAGGCACAACCAGGTAATTTTAGGGAACGACAAACAGTATTCTTTTACGGTCAATCCATTTGAAATAACGAATGCATTAGGTACGGCTGTTGCCACTTTGCAGGAATACACTATTACCAGTGGTAACGGCGAAATTTATAAGATCTACAAAACAAAAGAGGGGAACTGGTATGACATGGCGGTAGTAAATTCCAGCCGGCACAACCTCCTCCTGGTATCACTTAAATCAGCTATCGACTTAAAAGAAAGGGGCACACAACCTTTATTTTAAGTGCCCCAGGCCAACTTCTCCTTTGCATTTTCCATAGGCCGGTTTTCAAAAGCTTATTGCAATTACCAGCATTTCCTTTCCCCTTATGGCATCTTTCGGGGAAATATATCTTCAATGACAAGGCAGCACAGTTTCAAAAAGATGCACAGCACCCGGTCGAAAGAATATTGCAGCTATGAAACTGAAAACTGGTAACAACCTAAAGAATTCGATTGAAAATTCAATCCACTTGAATAGTTTCCTTATTTTTGGCACATGTCGAAACCAGTAATTTGTATTGGTGCTGCATTAGTGGATGACCTCTTTCACGCCACGGATAAAATGCTGATGCACACCACCAACGAGGTAACCCAAACACGCACTGCAGGCGGTGTAAGCCGTAACATAGCCCACCAGCTGGCCCTGCTTGATTTGCCTGTACAGTTAATAAGTGTTTTTGGAAATGACGCCGATGGCGAATGGCTCAAGCAGGTATGTACCGGGGCAGGCATACAATTAGATGCCACACATACGGCCGAAGTGGCCACCGGAAAATATACCGCCATTATCAACACTGATGGCAGCATGTTCACTGCTTTATTAACCAACGCAGCACTGCATTTAATAACACCCGAATACCTGCAGCAACAGGAAGAACTGCTGGCCACCGCTGCATTTATATTGGTGGATGCCAACATCAGTGCAGAATCTATCAACTGGCTGATCCAGTTTACCAACATTCATAAAATCAGGATGATCATTGAACCGGTATCCGTTCCACCGGCAAAGAAAATTGCGGCTTGTAATTTTAACGGCCTTTATTTAATTACCCCTAATGAAGATGAGCTACCTGCACTTTGCAGTGAGGCAGCCACTACCACTGAGGAGCAGGTGCAGGAATTGTTTGAAAGAGGCATCCAGTATGTATGGTTACACAAAGGAAGCCAGGGTTCTGCCTTATACAAGAAAACAGAAACACTGCAATTGAATGCTCCAAAGGCCCATGTGCTGGATTGCACCGGTGCAGGCGATGGATCGGTAAGTGGATTTATCCTGTCAAAATATTTTGGCAAAGACAATCTAAACAGCCTGCGAACCGCCCATACCCTTTCGGCTGAAATATTACAGGTAAATGGCGCTATTGCCACCCATTTAAACCAGGAAAAATTACTGAACCTGGTATCAAAATATTACGAAGAATAATGAGCCACCCCCTTTTAATCATTTTACCTGAAATACAAAAGGCACTTTCTGAAGGCAGGCCTGTAGTGGCGCTGGAATCCACCATCATCTCTCACGGAATGCCCTACCCTAAAAACGTAGCAACAGCGCTGGCGGTGGAAGCAACGGTCAGGCAACATGGCGCCATACCTGCTACCATTGCCATCATGGAAGGCAAATGTTATGTAGGTTTATCTGCAGAACAGATTGAACTTTTTGGCAAAGAAAAAGCGGTATGGAAAGTAAGCCTGAGGGATATCCCTTATGTGCTGAGCAAAAAATTATATGGCGCCACTACCGTGGCCGCCACCATGCGTATTGCAGCTATGGCAGGCATAAAAGTATTTGTAACCGGAGGTATAGGTGGCGTTCACCGGGGTGCATCCTATAGCATGGATATATCTGCTGACCTGACAGAGATGGCACATACTTCTGTAGCCATTGTATCCGCCGGGGTAAAATCGATTTTAGATATCGGGCTTACGTTGGAATACCTGGAAACCAAAGGGATCCCTGTCGTTACCGTGGGGCAGGATGAATTCCCCAGTTTTTATTCTTCTAAAAGCGGCTATAGCTCACCGTTGCGACTGGATACAGCTGCTGAAATAGCTTCACTGCTCCATAGTAAATGGCAAATGGGCCTGGAAGGTTCGGTATTGATCGCCAACCCTGTCCCGCAGGAGTTTGAAGTAAATAAAGATGCTATGGAAGTGCACATTCAGCAGGCCCTTACTGCCGCTGAAAACCAGCATATCAAAGGGAAAGAAGTCACTCCTTTCCTGTTGCAATATATTGCTACCCATACGGGTGGAGAGAGTTTGGAGACCAATATAGCGTTAATTTTAAATAATGCTAAAGTGGGTGCAGGGGTAGCCGTTAGTTACTGCTCTATTTAAATACAAATAACATTGAAGGCTATTTGTTAGCAATATACAAAACAAAGTTTTGAGGTATCCCAAACCGAACCAGGTCCTGTTTGTCTGCCATATCAGCAGTTATCAACTCCATTCTGAATCCTGCTTCTTTGAGACGGCCGGTAAATACTTTCTGAGAGTATAGCCGGATATGGTCATCCTGCCCAAACCTGCGCCAGCGTTCCGCTACATCTGTACAGGCGGGGTCTTCATCCACCCCGTCAAAGTTTTTTAAAATGGGTACCATCATAATGGCTTTGCCACCCGGTTTTAAAATAGTATACATATTTTTCATGGCCAGCCTGTCATCCGGTATATGTTCCAGCACATGTGAGCAGATAATAAAATCAATAGAATTGGCAGCAATGCTGCTGAGGTCTTGTATATCCAGTTGATAATCTACCCCCTCCATAAACAAATCAGCCGTTTTGTATTGTATAGGAAATATTTTTTCAATCACTTTTGCAAAACCCGGCGAAGGGGCAAACTCCAGTAAAATATCATTGGCCTTAAACTGGTGGAAGCGCTTGAGATAATATAAAAACAACCTTTCCCTGTCGAAGGAAAAACATTTGGTACAGTAAAAATTATCCGCATCGAGCGTTTCAAAATCGGCAGCAGTATAGGGAAAATGATATTGCAGGCCATATTCCCGGTAGAATTTTGCAAGGGGCAGAAACCGGAAAATTTTGCTGTTGCATATTTCACAAAAATATTTTTTTGGAACCAGCGGCAAACGGGTCAATATTTTATAAAGGGTTTTCTGTACTTGCATGACAATGTATTAAAATGGTAATTTTTTTTCGTATAAATTTTTTGGATAAAGTAAAAACCCGCGGATAAAATTTTTACACGCTTTCAGCAATTTCTTTTCTCCAACAGCATATTTTACAGATGATAGCAGCACATTACTCAAAGCTTTTTTAAAATGCACTGAACTGCCTAAACCAGTATGAGTGTTAATTGCATTATAAGCCTCCAGTGTAGCTTCAATTTGCTGTAACCTTGTTTTGCTGCTCCATACGCCCATTGAATGGTTCCTGTGTACCGCCATCAGCTTATGTATGTAATATGAATCTCCGTATTGTGATAACAATATGTGCAACGGCCAGTCCCCTACTTTTAAATTGATAAACCAATCAGGGAAAGGAGTAACCAGGCCATTCCTAAAAACGATTGAACAGGTTTGAATGTAATTTTTATAGATCAGTTCCTTAAAACCGATCACTGATTTGGGGAAGCAACCATTCTGAAGATAATTGTTTTTACCATTGATATCTTCTGTAAATGTTTCAAGCACATTGGTAAAACAGGAAACATAATGGGGATTAGCCTCCAGGATATTAACCTGTTCCTGCAGTTTATGTTCATCCGCCCAGTAATCATCCCCCTCAAGGTATGCAATGTATTTGCCTTTTGCTGCTGCTATCAATTGCCCGTAATTTTTTCCGGCGCCCACATTGGGATTTTGTAAAATAGGTGTAATGATTTCAGGATACCGGACTGCGTAGTTGCTAATAATTCCGGTGGTCCCATCTTTTGAGCAATCATCCGCAATGATCAGGTTAAAATAGAAGTCAGTCTTTTGTGTTAATATACTTTCAATGGCTTGCACAATGAAAAGCGCATGGTTGTAAGTGATCAGGCATACCGTTACAAGCGGATCTGTTTGTTTGGGATGTGCTACCGGCATACTATCCTGCTGTTTTGATGATGATGCCATGCCCGTTGATATTGTACACTTTTACTGCATCCTTCAATGAAAGGCTGTTGAAATATTGGGTAACTCCTTCGCAACCCCAAAAGCCATAATCATCAAAAACAACAATTCCACCTGCCACTACCCTGTCCCAGATAAATTCAAATGTTTCCTTTGCGCTGTTGTGTGTATCCACATCAATATGCACCAACTTAAACAACCTGTGCTTTACCATACCCCCGGTATCATCCGGGAAAATACCTCTCAACAAAACCGTATTTTTTGCAACAGCCATGCCCAGTAAGGTTAGTACAATTTGCTCACTGGTATCGCTGTGCTCTCCTCCCTTATATAAACTGTCCTTGTCGGATGCTTTCACCACCCCGGTAAAGGTATCAGCCAGGTATAATTTATTATTGCCATTTACAAAATGGCTGAGCAGTTTAGCTGTTCCACCTTTCCATACCCCTACCTCCAACACATCCGCTTCAATATGCTGTACTGATTTAGCAAAGGAGAATAATTCATAACAACGGTAAATATCAACCAATGTATTGTATTTAATCTGCTCAAACAGCTTTGTAAATTCGGTATCATCTGTCCAGGGACAGTAAGAGGCAATGGGCAATAGCTGTGCATGCGTAAATCCTTCCTTAACAGAAGCCAGTTCAATTTTACGCAATCTTGCCGCTACCTGCAATAATAATAACCGGAAACTTCTTAATAATCGCTTACCCATTTTATTTTACAATTTTTTATATACACCTATCCAGCTTGTTTTCCTGCCAATAAAAGCATTGCTGATCAAAAACAGCGCTGCCATTGTATAATTTAGCATCCGGGCCAAATGATACTGCAGCCATTTGTCTTTCATATAATAGCTCCTCCATTTCCTGGTGCGGTAGCTGTCTTTTACAAAATAAATATCTACCAGCCTAAGTTGCTCATTTTTTTGAACACTCAATGAACTGCTGTAGCCTCCCCACATTTGCCAGATGGCCTGGGGGTAATAGGCCCGCACATGTGTAATGTCGTAATAAAAATTATCAACTCCCAGGGGCGACAGCAACACCAGTAAGCCTCCACTTTTTAATTTGCTTAAATAAAAATTAATGAACTCAATCAGCGACGCGGTGTCCAGGTGTTCTATCACATGGGAGATAAAAACAATATCGTATTGAGTATCCTGTTTTTTCAACTCATCCAGCAATACTGCCCGGTGCCCTGCACGGTTGGCGTTATCCACCATTTCCCGGCTTACATCCACACCGGTAAACTGAATATTGTATTTTTTAAAAGTGGAAACATACTCACCAATGCCGCAGCCTACATCGAGGAGACTAACAACACCATTTGAAGCCTGTTGCAGCAAAAACCGGTCAATAATATTTTTTTCAATATTATGATAATGGGCTTTGGCTAAAATATTTTTATACGTCAGGTTCATACTATAAAACATTCTATGGCATCCACATCAAAAACAGGAATACCTTTATTTTTTAAAACCAGCTCCCGTTCCTGGAAAGCATTATCAATAAAAATAGCATCGGTTTTGTTGATATAATCCACTTTATGTTCCGCTGGTTGCAGGTGGTGTATAACATCAAAAAGAGCCGAAGAAATCCTGAATAAAGCCAAATGCGCATACAGGTCGCCGGCATGTTTAGTGAGCAACACTATTTCCTTTCCCTTGTTGATCATTTGATATACAAACTGGATAGCCAAATCATTTACTTTATTATCAATAATAACCGTATCATCATAATCAAGATAAACGGTATTGAAATGAATATTGGTGATGTACCGGTTTCGCAGGCATCGGTCCAGTTCTATTTCAAAATTATTTTTTAGAATGGTCACTGCTTTCCCCAATGCATTATATACACTCAGCAATGCAAAATTTACACCTGTGATGCGGTACAATGCCATGGTGCCGGCAACCCTAGCGGATACTTCCAGTAATTTGAATTTTCCATTCCCATCCTGTTTTAACTGAAAATACCATAGCCCTGAAAAACGGAGCCTGCTGTTGATCTCATTGGCAATATGTTCAATTTCCTCCGTCAAAGGATAGCTGCTGCTGTTAAAGGCAATACCCATCTGAACCCGGTTCCTGGTTCTTGGCCCGGTAAAAAGCAGTTCGCCTTTTTGATTGGTAAAACAATCTACCGTTAATTCCTTTCCCGGCAGGTATTCACAAATCAACAGATCATTTATTTCTTCCATTACCTCATTGAGCATTTTTTGAGAACTGCATAAAAATGTATTTTTTGCCCCCTCGCCGATATTCGGCTTTACAAATACCGGAAAACTGCTGACGGTTTCTTTGGAATATAATGCCGGTACAAAATCACAATTGCTGAATAATGCATAGGTTTTGGCTTTTTCCCTGCAAATCTCGGCATCCTGAAGGCCGGGGCAAACAATCATGGTTTTTATCCTGTCTTTATTCGCTGCAAAAAAGAGGGTTACCGTATCATGCGTAGGTATCACCACATCAATATTGTTTTCAACAATCAATTGGTTAAACTTTTCAATAAACTCGGGTTCAGCAATAAAAGGTACGCCTCCTATATAATTTTCATACACCAGGATACCATGATCGGTAACACTGGATGCGCCAAATACCTTAACGTTCACATTGTACCGCAAAGATTGATGCAACTCCAGCGCATTTTCTTTACCGCATGGAAATATCAGCACGTTTATTCTTTTCTCCATACGATCTTTTACAAAATTAATTTTAAGATATTTTTCAACTCCCCCATACCATAGCGGTGATCGATCGGCAATGGTAATAAGTTGCCTGATAATTTCTTTTCCCACTCAAATCCATCAAGCCGATCAATGCAATCTGGCCATAGTTTGGGGATAAATACCAGGTTGCTCCAAAATTTCTGATGCGGTATTTTTTTTGCCGGCAGATAAGGATAAAACATAGCTCCATCATGCAAAAATAAGCCCGGCTGAAGTGTATTACGGCTCTTTAAATGAGCATGCAAAAAAGAGAAGTTACTGTTTCTTTTCGAAATAAGGTCTTTATAGTTGAGCTGTCCCATCACCTTGTTGCTGAAGTTGCTCATCTTGTAAATTCCTTTACCAAAACAGGCTTCATTTTGTTTAAAAAATAAGTACCCTTCCTGCACCAGGTTTTCATTTCTTAAAAAAAGGAAATCTGCAGTCAAATTATGGTTAACCTTTTGGGGCAGTAATTTTTCTTTGATGGCTAGCGGGCTTTGCAAATAGGCACCATCCACTACACCAAAAAATTTCCGGCAACTGTTGAAGCCCCAGTGACCGGTATTGTGTTTAAAGAAAAAGGCCATGGTATTATCCAGGATAATCTGCCGGTTATATTTTTTTATCAATTGCTTGCAATAAAAATCTTTTAACCCGAAGAAATTAATATAGAGGAGGTATTCATTTTTTGCCGGGATAATCTCCTCTGCTATTTCAAATGCTTCATTGATTGCGTAAAATGAATAATTGATTTGATGCTTAATCAAAGGTTCAAGTAAGGCATCGCAGGTGTAATAGGGAACGAATATTTTTTTTGGCTTTAATGTTAACAAAATGAGCTCCAGGGCAGATCTCCCGCAATCCAGCTGGTATGGGGTATTGTGGAAATGCCTTCCAGGTTTACTGTTATTTTCAAAACCAAAATATCCGCCGATTGCCTGCATTAATCAATATTTTTTATAAAATCGTACTCATTTAAAAAAGCCTGTACCTGTTCTTTTTTGCAAAACATCAGCATATCAATTATGGATAATGCTGGATGAAACGGCTCTTTGAACTGGTTGTATATTATTGCATTTGTCTTTATAAAATTTAACTCAATACCTTCCTTCAAAAAATCAGGTTGGCTGTACAGGGATATACCTCCGGAAACATTGATATACCTGGTTGCTTTTTCTGTTTTACAAATATCAATCACCCGTTGCTGAGCAGAAAGATGGCTATTGCCATATTGTGCAGAAGTAGCTACCATTTCTGTAGAGATATTTAAATACTTAGCAACTGCTTCCACACTTTTCTTTGCCACCCCGCCTATAGAAACAGCTTCCTCCAATAAACAATTTTGTACCAAATCAAGTACTTCGTGATAATGCGGTGCTTTTGAGTAACTGAAAGAAAGGGTCTTGAAAAACTTTTTCCGCCAAAGGCCATAAGCCCTGTAGTCAATCTGCGTATCACATATTTTATTGAAAGAACTGATATTTTTCACCGGAAGGGTAAAATACCGGGGGCCTTCCGGCTGAAGGATCCTGTTGCGATTTATCCATCCCTGCTTTATAAAATTCACATCGTCATAAAACACAAATTTATCAGCCGCATCTATCAATTGAAAATAACCGATGTAAGGAAATAAATATGGCTGCATGATGGCAAGGGTCATAATCTATTTTCCTTTTTTGCAAACAACATAAATACTGGAACACAGATCAGGATAAATATTTCCCAACTGGTAACAGCCTTCTAAATATTCCGGTGAAATGATGTTGGCTTCCATTGCCTTGTCTAACTGAAAATTAGCCAGGCCTTTAAAAAACACTCCTCCCCGTGAAATTAGCTGCAGGCCAGCCTCTTTAGCTTCTTTCTCCAGCACATCCAATGTGTAGGTAATGGTATGGCCGTGTGCTTTTTCCCCTTCTGTGATAGCAGCGTTGTAAGGGATCAAACCCATACGTACAGCTATTTGCCTTGATGGTGCATTGGCATTGGGCGAAGCCACAAACAATAAACCATCGGATGAAAGCCATTCATTTGCTTTGGCTAATACCCCCACCCTGTCGTCAATATGTTCCAGGGTGTGTAACAAAAAAATGGCATCATACTTTTCTGTAAGCGTAGTTTCCTCAAAAGTGCCTAATACATATTTAATGGTTTTAGCAGTTCTTTCCTTTGCGATTTTCACGCATTCATCTGAAGCCTCCACCGCAGTAACGTCATCAAAATATTCAGTCATCAACTGGGTAAATTCCCCATGGTAACAGCCCATCTCCAATGCTTTACCAGCGGGTTTAAAATTTTGAAATGTCCGCATCAAAAACCGGTGCATGATGTAATCAAAACTGTAGGCATACTGGTGTGTTGCATGATCCTTGGCTTCTTTATTATAATCTCTCATAAATAATTAAATTGTTTATTCCTGGTTTCTCCTGTAAAATCTTTTTTCCACCGGCTGAAAATATTCTTCCAGGGAAGCAGGTACCCTGGAGTAATATCCAATCACCTGGTTCAGGTATTCGGTTTGGGTATCCATTTTTTCATACCCCCACATACGAGGATAATCTGCCTGCTGCTTGAAATTGGGTTTTGTTAACGTGATGGTCAAAGCCCTTCTTACCTCATCTGTTGTGTTATTGCCCGTGGCATGCCATACATGAGAATCAAAAATCAGCAGGCTGCCTTTTTTACCAACAGCCCGGTCTGCATGTTCGTAAAAATATGCTTCATCCGGCCGGTCTGCCCTGGCATGTGATTGCGATAATAAATAGGTGGCTCCATTTTCAAGGGTAAAGTCATCCAGCATCACCAGCAGATTGATCATTAGTTTTAAATCCCCCGTGTAGGTTCGTACATCCCGGTGCATATTCTTGGAATAGGTGTTGGCAGATTTCTCATTGATAAAACCACCATAAGAATTAAGGATGTACTTGCCGGAAAAATATGCAGTCAACAATTCATCTGCCCTGCTTATTGGCTCCAGCAACTGCACGAACGCAACATCATCAGCCATCACATGGTGAGCCGTACCCTGCGTATTTGCCTCCAGTTTATTTTGCTGCATTATCCGCTTTCTTTTTTCAACGGCCCCGGGAAGCAGCAGGTTTATTTTATCGATCAATGCAACATCAAAAAAATCCGGAATAATCACCCAGCCTTTATCCTTTAATTCCGCTTCTGTTTTACTCATTTCAACTGTAATTGGTTTTTATTAAGTCACAAATCAATTTTACTTTATCAGCAGGTAACTCAAAATATAAAGGTAAACATAAAACCTTTGCTGCCACACTTTCTGAAACGCTGCAAACGGGCTGGTTACTTAAATAGGGAAGCGTATTCAGCGAAGGATAAAAATACCTTCTCGGTACTATTCCCTCGGCTTCCAATGCGGCTTTTACTTTTAATAATGCAGTTTCGGTTTTAAAAACCACCGGGTAATAGGCATAATTGTATTCCGTGCCCTCCAAGGCTTTTGGATACTGCAGTTTCAGTGGCTCCAGGAGTTCATCATATTGTTTGCTGATCTGTTTCCTGCTTTGCATGATAGATGGCAGGTAAGGCAAATTGGCAAGGCCCATGGCAGCATGAAACTCCGAATTTTTCCCGTTGATGCCGGAAGTATAATACTCATCTCCCAAATGCCCGAAAGAACGAAGCAATTTTAATTGTTCTGCCAATTCATCATCAGCTGTGATGATGCAACCACCTTCCACCGTATGAAATAATTTAGTAGCATGAAAACTACAGGTAGCGATATCGCCGTAACTCAAAATTTGTTTTCCGTTGTACAAGGCGCCAAAGGCATGGGCACCATCATAAATTACTTTCAGCCGGTGCTTAGCTGCTATTGCTGCAATGATATCCACGTTGCAGGGGTTTCCGTATACATGTGTTGCCAGTATGGCCTGGGTTTTTTCGGTGATGGCGGCTTCAATTTTACCGGCGTCAATGCAAAAGTCCTTTTCGCTGATATCAACAAATACAGGTGTACATTTTTCCCATAACATTGCATTGGTGGTAGCCACATAACTGAACGGTGTGGTAATCACTTCCCCGGTAATGTTAAGCGCCTTTATTGCCATTTGCAATACGATGGTACCATTTCCGCAAAACAGTAAATGCTTAACGCCCAGGTATTCCTGCAGTCTTGCTTCCAGCTCCTGCAACAGCTCTCCGTTATTGGTGATCCAAACTTTATCCCAGGCCCTTTTTAAAAGGGAAGTATACTCTTCAAATGGAGGCAAAAAAGTTTTGGTTACTGCAATCATCTATTAGTAGTTATTAATAAAATGGTCTTAATAAGATAGTCAAATGGGGCAAAGATACCCTCCCGGATTATATTACACAGTAATTTTTTTAACCTGAAAAAAAGCTCTTGAAAAAGAGGCTGGCACTTGTGGCAACAGCAGAAATAAAACCCAGTTGCTGAAAATTTATGGGTAGCCATCGGCAGGTAACCATAAAAATTCTATGTAAATTGCAGGATGCCGCCAGTCATATTATATTACGCCATTCCTTTCTTTATAATACTCCTTTCCATTGAAGCCTGGTTTTCTTATAAAGAAAACAAACACCTGTACGAAACGAAAGATACCTTTACCAGTCTTGGGCTCGGCATTGGAAATGTGGTTACCGGCTTTATCACCAAGGCGCTGATCTTTGGCCTGTTTACTTTTTTATACCGTTACCGGTTGTTTACATTATATACCGGCAACTGGTGGTATTGGGTACTGTTGTTTTTTGCAGATGATTTTTCTTACTACTGGTTTCACCGCACCAGTCATTTTATTAATTATTTCTGGGCAAGCCATGTAGTGCACCACTCCTCTCAGCATTACAATTTAGCAGCAGCACTCCGTCAAACATGGACGGGTAATTTGTCGGGCGCATTTCTTTTTTGGGCGTGGATGCCGCTTTTAGGCTTTCATCCCATCTGGATATTATTTATGCAGCAGATCAGCCTTATCTACCAGTTCTGGATCCATACGGAAACTGTGCATCAACTGCCCAAACCTCTGGAGTTTATATTGAACACCCCTTCCCACCACCGGGTACATCATGGCACTAATTTGAAATACCTCGATAAAAATCATGGCGGCATTTTAATTATCTGGGATAGAATCTTTGGCAGCTTTCAACCCGAAGAAGAACGGCCAACTTACGGCCTCACAAAAAATATTGAATCTTTCAATCCGGCGTTGATTGCTTTTACTACCTGGGGGCAGTTATTTAAAAAAGCAATTGCCTCAGGCTCATTTACCACTGGTATCAAATACTTTTTAAAACCTCCCGGCTGGAGCCACGATGGAAGCAGTAAGACAGCGGCGGAAATGAGGACAGAAGTTGTAAGTGATAAGTTGTAAGTAATAAGTTGATTGAAAAATATTTTTACCTTAAAATTTAAAAATTATTTTTTGT
>JAYVUL010000103.1:0-4633 GCA_043787935.1 Chitinophagaceae bacterium
AAACTTTATATAGCGCATCTTTAAAAAACCCATCTTCCTTATTTAATTTCAACACAGCATTGGTCAGCCCCTGGCCCAGGGCTTCTTTAATACCCTGGGCGGCCTCCGCTTCTGTAACTCCGCCAACGCCCGTGGGTAAATTCTGCAACACATCACAACCGCTAAATACAACTGCAAATAAAAAAGCAAAGAATATTGTTTTGAACATATAATTTTTTTAGTACTTGAATATAAGCAAGTATACTGCCAAAGTATTGCTTCTGCGAAGCAATCCATAAATGAGTTGCATCCGGTATCTTTGCAGCCGCCCTTTCAACAAGGGATAAAACGTTTTAATTTATATGAGCACACAACATTTATCTGAACAGGAAATCATCAGGAGAGAAAAACTGGCTGAATTAAACAAATTGGGCATTGATGCCTACCCGGCGCCATTATACCCGGTAAATACTACTTCCGTTTTTATTAAAGAAAATTACAAAGGAGAAGAAAACAAAGCTGACTTTGCATCTGTGTGTATTGCTGGCAGGATCATGAGTGTAAGGGATATGGGAAAGGCGAATTTTGCAGTGCTGCAGGATGGTGTGGGTAAAATTCAATTTTATATCAAACAGGATGACATATGCCCCGGCGAGGATAAGACCTTATACCAAACTGTTTGGAAAAAATTACTGGACATTGGTGATATCATAGGTATCAAAGGTTATGTATTTACTACCAAGACCGGCGAAACGTCTATTCATGTTCAGGAATTTACACTGCTTACAAAAGCACTGCATCCACTGCCTATCGTAAAAGAAAAAGATGGTGAATCATTTGATGAAGTAACAGACCCTGAGTTCCGATACAGGCAGCGCTATGCAGACCTGATCGTTAATCCCGGCGTAAAAGAAACCTTCATCAAGCGCACCAAAATGGTGAATGCTATCCGGGAGTTTTTAAATGAGCGGGGTGCATTGGAAGTTGATACGCCTGTGTTGCAAAGCATTCCGGGCGGAGCAGCAGCAAGGCCTTTCACCACCCATCACAATGCACTGGATGTGCCGATGTACATGCGGATTGCAAATGAACTGTACCTTAAAAGGCTGATCGTTGGCGGATTTGAGTGGGTATATGAATTCAGCCGCAACTTCCGCAACGAAGGCATGGACCGTACCCACAATCCTGAATTTACCGTGCTGGAATTTTATGTAGCCTACAAAGATTACGAATGGATGATGGATACCACCGAACAGATGCTGGAGAAAGCTGCCATCGCCACCAATGGTACCAGCAAGGTGTTAGTTGGAGAGCGGGAAATTGATTTTAAAGCCCCGTACAAAAGGATCACCATGTATGATGCCATCAAAGAATTTACCGGTTTTGATATCAGCGAAATGGATGAAGCAGGCATAAGAAATGTTTGCAGGGAATTAAAGATCCATGCGGATGAAAAATGGGGAAAGGGTAAACTGATTGATGAAATATTTGGCAGTAAATGTGAAGGCAATTATATACAACCTACTTTCATTACCGACTACCCCGTAGAAATGAGCCCGCTTACTAAAAAGCACCGAAGCAAACCAGGATTGGTAGAACGTTTTGAACTGATGTGCAACGGTAAAGAAATTGCCAATGCTTACAGCGAACTGAACGATCCCATTGAACAGCGGGAACGCTTTGAAGAGCAGGCAAAACTGATGGAACGGGGCGATGATGAAGCCATGTTCATTGACCTTGATTTTTTAAGGGCACTGGAATACGGCATGCCGCCAACAAGTGGAATCGGTTTTGGAATTGACAGGATTGCCATGCTGCTGACCAACCAGCATTCCATCCAGGATGTGCTGTTCTTTCCAATGATGCGGCCGGAGAAAGGTGCTGAATAGGAAATAAGAATTAAAATTTATAAAGGCCAAAGAAATTTTTAAACTCTCTTTGGCCTTTTTTTTATGAAAACACCATTGTGTTTTTTACAGATCATCATATTTATACAGCGGGTCAATCTCACTGCCTGCTTTCATTTCAAACACCGGGTTTATCAGGCCATCCTTTAAGCCATATACCCAGCCGTGAAGGTCTGGCTCCTTCCTTTCATTCCATGCCCACTGAATGATGGATGTTTTGGCCAGCCGCTGAACCTGCTCTATTACATTTAACTCTGTAAGCCGGTCAGCACGTACTTCTTCGTCCTGAATTCCATTTAATTCTTCCCTGTTGTGGCGGTATACATCCTTGATATGACGAAGCCACATATTCAGTACCTGTTTGTAGTCTGTATTGCCCATGGCGGCTTTAATGCCGCCGCAACCGTAATGTCCGCAAACAATTACATGCTTTACTTTTAAGTGTACCACTGCAAATTCCAACACACTCAGCAGGTTTACGTCAGTATGAATAACCAGGTTGGCAATGTTGCGGTGTACAAATATTTCTCCGGGCTCTGTACCCGTAATTTCGTTTGCCGGTACACGGCTGTCGCTGCAACCGATCCATAAAAATTCAGGCGTCTGCAGGTTGGATAACCGTTTAAAAAAACCGGGGTCATCTTCCACCTTTTCAGCAGCCCAGGCTTTATTTTCCAATAATAATTTTTCGTATGATTTCATACTATTGTTATTTTTTTAATGAGCATTAATTACCTGTCCCTGTCTTTTATTGGTGGTGTTTGCATGAGGTGCTTCATTGATGGTATCAATGATATCCTTGTCACTAAAATCAGCCCTGGCGGTATCAATTAATAAAAATGTATTTTCCGTCATTTCTTCCGGTTTTCGAATTACTGTTGTAGCATGTAAAAACGAAACATCTTTTCTGAACCGGAAAAGCAACTTTATATAATCATTCCACAAACATGGCTGATTTGTAATTAATTCGCATTACAAAATAAAGCCCCACAATGATACCAACAATAATTCCTTTGAGCAAATCGGCAGGCAGTATTGCCGCAATAGTGTTAACGAATGGGATGAACTGGCTGCAAGAAACTGCAACAGGAATATTAACCAGGTGCTCCGGTTCCAAAACAAACTTGTTATTTTTGCCAAGAAAATATTCAGCAGGATACCTGCTGCCACTATCATCAAAGAGGCAGTTACCCATTTAAAAAATGGATTTTTTACCAATAATTTTTCCCAAAGTAACTGCTTACAGGCATGGAAGGAAAAAAGATCACCCAACTAAAGAAATATGAAAAATACACAGAAGTATTCGGCGATGAATCCAGGTGCTAACCGTAATCAATCTAATCCTTTCAATCATAATCATTAAACCGCATTATGGAATTAGTAACCGTAAATAGTTTTGACAATTATTTTTCCGCTAATATCCTTTTAACCCGCCTGCAGTCAGAAGGTATCGAGTGTTATCTGAAAGATGAAAACACAGTGACCATTGATCCCATCCTCAGCAATGCTATTGGTGGTATTAAACTGGTGGTTAAAAAAGAAGACGAAGAAAGGGTGGCAAAACTGCTGAGGGCTTATCATATCGAATACCTGTTGTCCGCCACCTGCCCGGAATGCGGCAGTAACAGTTTTAACCATATTGCCAAACCCGGAGTAACGAATTATCTGACCGCCATATTAACCTGGCTTTTTTCGAGTTATGCTGTGGCGACGGAGTATGTTTACCAATGTGGCAATTGCGGATATGAATGTGAAACATTGCCTGATGAAAATATTAGCCGTGAATTGAACGGTTAAGTTCTTCCCGAAGATCAACCCTGGATCAGATCAAAAGTTTTGAAGAATATTATGAGGTAAAACTGGAGCCATATTTAATTGCCCCAGAAACGCAAAAAAACAGTTCCAGGATATAGCAAGGGCAGCGGCGGCACTGTTGATGTTGCCGGGTTTAGAACCAGGCACTACCATTCCCGGGGGCTGTACAATTGCTGCTGTAATAATTTTTCTTGATTGCAGGATACCATTATACCAAAACGAAAATTACTTTTGAATATAATTTCAAAGATCAGGCTGCAATGACTCCACCAGCATTCATTCTAAAGGACAATAACAAACAGGCAGAAAATGATAAATAAGAAAACAAAAACGGTATTCGCACTGCTAACAGCGTTGCTTTTGACAGGTTTTTCTTCGATAGCACAGCAGAATATCAATGAAGTTAAAATTGTTGGTTCGATGAAAAATGTGATGTGGAAAGGACAACTTTATGGGAACATAAACCTTGACACAATCTCTAACAAACAACATTTGTATGGACTTGGCCCGGTTGAATATTTGGCCGGAGAACTTTTGGTGATAGATGACAAATCATATAAATCAACTGTATTGACAGATACAACAATGAAAGTTGAAGAAACATACCAATCAAAGGCACCGTTTTTTGGTTACACAAATATTGAAAAATGGACTGTAGAAAACTTACCCGACAGCGTTCAGACAATTCAACAGTTAGAAACCTATCTCGACAAAATTACAAAGTCTTCCAAACGACCATTTATGTTCAAGCTGACAGGAACTGTTGAAACTGCAACCATACACATTGTAAATCTGCCAAAAGGTTCAAAAGTAAGTTCCCCTGATGAAGCACACAAAGGACAAACAAACTTTCCCTTAACAAATGAACAAGTTGAAATCGTTGGCTTTTTCTCGACAGCGCACAAAGCGATTTTTACGCATCATGATACTTA
>JAYVUL010000104.1:0-2663 GCA_043787935.1 Chitinophagaceae bacterium
GAAAAGCCAACAATAAAAATAAAGGCAAACGGCAAAGAAATTGAACTTCCGGTGCTGATCATCCCGGGTATTCACCCTAACGTTGTAGCAGTTGCATTGGGATATGGAAGGCAAAGTGCAGATAAGGATAAAACAAGGGATAATATAGGAATGTCTGCTAATGGTGCCGGCGTTAATGCCTACCCGTTAGTTGGTTTTGATGGTACCGGATTCAGGTATTCTGCCCCTGTAGAGATTACTAAAACCGGCAATGTATATGCGGTTGCTCAAACACAGGTTCATGGTTCATCAGAAAACCGGCCGGTTATTTATGAAACCAGTTTGGCGAAGTTTGTTGCGAACCCGGAGGCTGTTTTATCAGAACCGAACGATGAAAGAGAGAAACTACTGCCATTTGGAGGGAAAGATTACGTAAAAGATGCGACCATTTACCCTGATTATGTAAAGCCGGGAATTAAGTGGGGTATGAGCATTGACTTAAATACCTGCACCGGTTGCAGCGCCTGCGTAGTGGCATGTACTGCAGAAAATAACGTAAGTGTTGTAGGAAAAACCCAGGTAATCAGGGCGCATGAAATGCACTGGCTTCGTATTGACCGCTACTTTACGGGAGATATGAACAATCCGGATGTGGTATTTCAGCCTATGATGTGCCAGCATTGTGATAATGCGCCTTGCGAAAATGTATGCCCGGTAGCAGCTACCAATCACAGCAGTGAAGGGTTGAACCAAATGACCTATAACAGGTGTATTGGTACCAGGTATTGTGCTAATAACTGCCCGTTTAAGGTACGCCGGTTTAACTGGTTAGATTATAATGGTGCTGACAGCTTTCCTGACAACCAGAACCCATTAATTGGTTTAGACCTGGATGATGTGACCTTACAGATGAATGAAGATTTAACAAGAATGGTCTTAAATCCTGATGTTACAGTGCGGTCAAGGGGTGTGATTGAGAAATGTTCCTTCTGTGTTCAACGGCTGCAGGAAAATAAACTGATCGCCAAAAAAGCGGAAGATCCATCCCTGGTGCGTAATGTGAAGACTGCCTGTATGCAGGCTTGTCCAACTCATGCTATCAGCTTTGGAAATGTAAATGATAAAGAGAGCGATGTGTATAAAATCAGAAACACAGAGCAAAAGCACCGCAATTTTTATGTACTGGAACAGTTGCATGTATTGCCCAACGTGAGCTACTTGGCAAAAATAAAAAATTCAGACAGGCTGGTAACGAATGAAAAGGAAGAAAACAAAGCCGGTGAAATAAATGAAGAAGGGAAAAAGGCGGAGAAGGCGCATGCATAGGCTGTTGATGGCAAGGTTGCCGTAAAAGCGGCCGATGGTGCAGCAGTTAAATAAGTTCAAATTAGACGGGTACAAAATAATAATAAATAAAAAAGCTTGCAGCCCGCAGCTGAAAGCTTAAAGCTTAGAAAAATATGTCATTATTAAAGTACGAATCACAAATCAGGGAACCTTTGGTGGATGGTAATAAGGATTACCACCAGGTAACGGAGGATATTATACGTCCCATTGAGATGAAACCAAGCCGTTTGTGGTACATTGGTTTTTATATCAGTGTTGCTTTGTTATTATTTGGGGTGTACAGTGTTTACAGGGAGGTTACCTATGGTATAGGCCAGTGGAACCTGAATAAAACCATTGGATGGGGTTGGGATATCACCAACTTTGTTTGGTGGGTAGGTATTGGCCATGCCGGAACACTGATTTCTGCAATCCTGTTGTTATTCCGCCAGGGCTGGAGGACAGGTGTTAACCGTGCCGCAGAAGCAATGACAATTTTTGCGGTAATGTGTGCAGGCCAGTTTCCAATTTGGCACATGGGGCGTGTATGGATGGCATTTTTTGTTTTACCTTATCCTAACAGCCGCGGTCCTTTGTGGGTTAATTTCAATTCCCCGTTACTATGGGATGTATTTGCGATCTCTACTTACTTCACTGTTTCCTTGTTGTTTTGGTATTCTGGGTTATTACCTGACCTTGCCACCGTAAGGGACAGGGCAAAGACCAAACTGCGTAAATTATTATATGGGGTTGCCTCTTTTGGATGGACTGGAAGTACAAAGCACTGGCAGCGTCACGAAAGTTTATCTTTGGTGTTAGCAGGGTTAAGTACACCGCTTGTATTGTCTGTACATACGATTGTATCTTTTGACTTCGCCACTTCAATTGTACCCGGTTGGCATACCACCATCTTCCCTCCCTACTTTGTTGCAGGAGCTATTTTCAGCGGGTTTGCAATGGTACAAACTTTAATGATCGTATTAAGAAAAGTATTTGCTTTAGAAGATTATATTACGCTGGGGCACATTGAAGCAATGAACAAGGTGATTGTACTTACAGGTTCTATTGTAGGTATTGCCTATATCACCGAGTTGTTTATTGCCTGGTATGGCCAAAACCCTTATGAATGGTGGGCCTTTAAAGAAAACAGGGCTAATTTATTCAGCCCTTACGGATGGAGTTACTGGTTAATGATGTTTTGCAATGTGGTGTCTCCTCAAATGTTCTGGTTTAAAAAACTCAGGAGAAATATTGCATTTACTTTTTTCATGAGTATCATTGTTAATATTGGAATGTGGTATGAGCGTTTTGTAATCATCGTTACATCAACTTACAGGGATTATTTACCATCGTCGTGG
>JAYVUL010000105.1:0-16318 GCA_043787935.1 Chitinophagaceae bacterium
AGGGTGCAAAAAAGTGCTGAATGAAAATAGTGTTACCTTCAAAGTAGTTACTGTACCAGGTGCTTTTGAAATTGCGTATGCTGTAAAAAATTACTGGGAGGCTCATAAATATAAGGAAGATAAACCTCATGCTTTTATTGCACTGGGTTGTGTAATAAAGGGCGATACGCCTCATTTTGATTATGTATGCAAGGCAGTTACAGACGGGGTGGTGCAGCTAAATTTATGTCTTCCGGTACCAACGATATTTGGCATACTTACTGTTGACAATCAGTTACAGGCAGAGGAAAGGGTGGGAGGAAATCAGGGGCATAAAGGAGAGGAAGCGGCAATAACCGCATTAAAAATGATAGCGTTAAAAAACCAATTTAATAACCCTAATCCCTAAAAGGGCTTATGCTTTCTTTCATCAAACTGCCTGTGAAATAATAACAGACAGTTGATAATCAGTTAATACAAATTCTTCAACTTTTAAAACACCAGTAACCCTCCGCTGGCCAGCCGGGATAGGGAATGAAAGTACAAATATTTATACCGTGTTTTATTGATCAGTTGTATCCTCAGACAGCATTTAATATGGTGAAGGTACTGGAGAAAGCTACTTGTGAGGTGGAGTATAATGCTAACCAAACCTGTTGCGGACAGCCGGCTTTTAACGCTGGTTTTTGGGATGAAGCCAGGGAAGTGTGTGCCAAGTTTATCAAAGATTTTGATACGGTTGATTATATTGTTTGCCCCAGTGCAAGCTGTGTTGGTTTTGTAAGAAATTATTACACCAAACTGTTTGAAAATTCATCGGTGCACAACCAGGTGAAAGATTTGAGCAACCGTATTTTTGAGTTTACTGAATTCCTGACTGATATTGTAAAAATTGAAAATTACGGTGCGGTTCTAAATGGCACTGCCACGTATCATGATAGTTGTGCAGCCCTGAGGGAATGTAAAATAAAGGACGCCCCCAGGAAATTGCTTGGCAATGTAAAAGGCCTGCAGTTGATTGAAATGAATGACGTCGAAACCTGCTGTGGTTTTGGCGGCACCTTCGCTGTAAAGTTTGATGCCATCTCTGTGGCTATGGCCGACCAGAAAGTAAAAAATGCTGAAGCCACCCAGGCTGACTACATCATTTCTACCGACCTGAGTTGTTTAATGCATCTGGATGGATATATTCAAAACAAAGGGCTTGCAATAAAAACCATGCATATTGCAGATGTGCTGGCGGCTGGCTGGGAATTATAAAAAAAGCCACATAATAATGCGGCAATTAAAAAAACTAAATATTTATCATCTAAAAAAATACGGCAAACTTTACCCTTGCAAAGAAGGGATTGCCGGGAGTATAATTTAATTCGGTAACCGCATCCGTCTCGTTCCTTAACCTGCTTTCTGTTTCAAACTGTGCTTCGTTCCATTTGGTATTGGTAACATTTTCCAATGCCAGGCCAATTTCATATTTCTTCCGCGTGTAGTTGATGGAAGCGTCTAACAAAAAATACCCTTTGGCAACCACAGAATAATCTTCATTGGCCGACCTGTTTTTGATGAAGCGGTAAGTAAGGCTGCCATTAAACCCTTTCATGGCTTTATAAAACAGCACGCCGGTACTGGTAAATGTTGGGGCCAGCGGAATGTAGTCTTCTCCTTTGGCAACATCCAGTGCCCGTGGCTTTGTAAAATTCACATTTACGTTGGCAAAGATATTTTTTGAAAACTGGTACCCGGCTATCACATCAATTCCTTCACGTCTTGTTTTGCCACTGGGCTCTATATTGCCATCATCGCCCACATAAACAAACTCCTGGTCGAGCTGCAGGTACCAGGCAGCAATGTTGAGAAAAAAGTTTTTGTTTGGTTTTAAAATTATGCCAATGTCGCTTCCATAAGCCGCTGGTAAAATTTGTTTGCCATCATTGGCAATAACTACCCTGGAATCATTGCTATGAAAACCTTTTCCGGTTTTTACATAAAACTGAACGCTGGAGTTGACAGTATATTGAATGTTGATCTTAGGGCTAAGGATATTTTTTGATTGTGATGGATTTTGCAGAGCCGTTAACCTGTCAAAATAATTAAAATGAAAATAGTCTAACCTCAGGCCGGCATCTATCAGCCACTTGCCAGTGCTGATCTGTTGCTGGGCAAAGGCAAACACATTAGCTTCTTTGATGTCGCCATATTTAGTATAACTTAAAAACCGGCGTTTTACTGCATGCGCCAGTTTACTTCCACCGGTAGCATCATAGCGAAGGCCTGCACCATACGTGGAGTTCAGGCCCCAGTTGCTGCAATGATATTTGTGATGTAGTTTACTTAGGTATCCCAGAATATTTCTTTTTTCTGCCTGGTTTATTTCATCTCCATTTACTGGATCATTCAGAAAAAAGGTGAAATTGGAATAAAGATTAAAAATATAGCGGCTGTAATAAACCTGGTTTTCCCAATTAGTTCCATCACCAAATGTATGTGCTACAGAAATATTTGCATTGTGCCTTTCTGTATTGCCACCTTCTGTTGGATCAATTGAACCAAAGCGGTCGATGCTGCCATCTTCCACCGCTCTTGTTGGAACCTGCCCGGAAGCATCCCAGTTACTTACAAAAGAAGATGCAGAGGCAGTTAGTTGGGTACGGTTGCTGATGGCTAAATTGTATTTACCAAAAACATTGTAGCGCCTGAAATATTGTTTGTTGATGGTAGGCCCGTCGGTGTAATTAAATTCGCCTGCGATGTAAGCACTTTGTTTATCCTTATTTTTTTTCAGCAGATCGATCATTGCCAATGTTCTGAAAGTATTGAACCTGCCGCCTTCTACCTGTATGCGGCTGTTGGGAATATTGTTGTAAGTAGAAAAAGCTACATAGCCTGCAGTGTTTAAGTTGCCATGCTGGGTGTAATAAGGGCCGGTTCCAAAGTCAATGTTGTTGATTGTTTCAGGAATAATGAAATGCGAATCTGCATACCCTTGGCCATGTGCATGGCTCACCATATTCACCGGGATGCCATCCACACTTACCTGTATGTCTGTACCATGGTCGCAATCAAAGCCACGTAAAAATATTTGTTCAGCTTTACCACCACCTGCATGTTGTGCAATAAAAAGACCAGGCACCAGGCGCAGCAATTCCTGTGTATTCCTTACTGGTTTAAGGTCAAGGTCTATCTTGCTAAGGGTATTGAATTTGGTACTGCTGCTGCTGGTTAATACAACCACATCTTTAAGGTTCAGCAAATCTTTTTGTAATTCAATTTTCAAATCAGTTTTCTTGTCAACGGCAATGGATGCTGCTTTGTAGCCGATATATGAAACCATCAATGATTGTCCATTTTTTGATACTTGCACATTAAAATTACCGTATTGATCTGTGATGCCTTTGCTGCCGGCACTTCCTGCTACAGATACATTTTCCAATGGTTGACGGCTTTCAGCATCTACTACTTTTCCTTTTATAGTTGTTTGGGCATTTGATGCTGCAGTCAATGCCAGAAATACATTGAACGTGAAAAAATATTTGTAGTACTGTTTCATGATATTACTCTTTTAAATAAATATTTTAGTGTTGGTTGTTGTAATATTAAATAATGCAGTATAACCAAAAGTACTATCCTTTAAATCAGGGGCATCTGTTTGAGTTATCCGAAAAAAAATGGGCGGCAATTTTTATTCATTTATCACCTAAAGCAAACTGGTTTGAAAAGATAAATTTGTGTTGCTAAAAGAAATGCTCGTTAAAATATGGACACAACTCTTTTAAGCTGCAATGTAAATGATGCTATCAGCTAAAAAACTGGTGAAGTTTGAATAATAAATAAAACATGCTGCAATTTATCAGCACCGGGGAGGGGAGAATACAGCATTCGGGAAAACAGGCAGGATGCTGTACAAAATGTGGAGTGAATAATTATTGTGAAAGGAAGGATTAACAGTTAAAGCGCTGTTCGTTGCAACTAAATGTTCGTCAGGAAATGAACCTTTCTTTATATAACCATCATTTTCATTGCTGGTATTTTTTTGCGCCTGTCTTACCAGCTCATTGTGTACATGGTATTTCCCATTTTCAAAGTGTACGGTTTTTACATGTTCTGCATAATAAAAAGTATGTGCAATGGCATCGGACAAATAAGGCATGGCAGGCTTTAATATACTGGCTGAGTAAGTGAACAAAAGCAGGTATAGTAAAGTATGTTTCATTTTGATTTATCAGATCAATTTATTGAATTGTAATGCAGGAAACCAATCAACTGTTTTAGATACGTTAAAGTAAATAAGATGGATTTATCATTTATAGAAATAAGTAAAAAAAATTCTCAACCTGTTTTAAATAAGGTTTATGAGAACTGCTCTGCTTTGGCCCTTGCCCTTTCCACCCTCTACGCCAACAGGCTACTTATCCAGTATAAAAATACAAGCGGTATGGCCGCCGGGTTAGCCAAGAAAATCCCTGCAGGATACGCCTCTGATTTCGCTTCCTGTTGCTGCTTCCCCAAGAATTTTATCTTTTGATTTTCTTAATAGCATAACGAGTTTGTTTTTGTTGGTGAAAAAATATTAATATTGTTTTTGGTGGTGAGATGTTAAGTTCAGGATGGATTTATTTATTTAGAAATATAGTACGGCAATTGGCTGATAGCCTTTACAGCTTGCAAGTCAATAAAAAAATAATTTTTATACATGGCATATTGGTTAATAAAATCAGAACCTTTTAAATACAGTTGGGATCAATTTGTAAAAGACAAAAAAACCTTTTGGGATGGGGTGCGAAATTATGCAGCCCGTAATAATTTAAAAGCGATGAAGAAAGGAGATGAAGTATTTTTTTATCACAGCAACGAAGGTGTGGAGATCGTGGGCATTGCAAAAGTGGCAAAAGAATTTTACCCCGATCCCACCACAGAAGAAGAAGCATGGGTAGTAGTTGACTTTAAGCCGGTAAGAAAATTGAAAAATGCAGTTCCGCTTGACGCGATAAAAAAAGATATGCGGTTGGCAAATATGGATTTGGTGAGGCTGGGAAGATTGAGTGTGCAAACAGTAAAGGAGGAGGAGTGGAAGATCATTATGGCACTGGCGGGAGAAAAGGTTTAAAGTTTATAGTTTAAAGTTTTTAGTTTGAAGTTTGAGGTCAGCAGTATGCTGGTGTTCCATGCATTTTTAAATTTGTGTAATTCTTTTTAATTCGTGTAATAAAAAAATCAATTCGTGTAATTCGTATCAATTAGTGTAATCAAAGTAAAAAATCCTTTAGCCTTCATTTAACATTTAAACGTGGTTTCTTTCTTTATGCAATTCGTATCAATGGGCATCTCAGCATACTTAAACCATTGTTATGAAATTCAAACTCCTTTTATCAGCGCCATCGCTTGCTGTACTTATTTTATTTTCCTGCAACAATAATAAAGAACTAGCTCTTCAAAAGAATTTACAGTTGGTTGAAAAACATGAAATCAAAGCACCTCCTTCCGAACCTCAAAGCGCTAATAAAGAAAAAATACCTTCCGGGCCACTCCCACAAAATAACGCCGATTCCTCTGCCACACAAAAACCTTTGCCATCCCATACTGGCAATGACTGGGATAAAAGGATCATCAAAAACGGCTGCACTTAAATTAGAAGTTAAAGACTTTAATAAATACACTGAATCGGTACACAATACAGTAAAACAATTCGGCGGTTACATCGCACAGGAAGAACAAAATCTTACAGATGAAAAAACCGAAACAACCATCTCTATCAAAGTACCCGTAGATCAGTTTGAAACCATGATGATTCAATTGCCGGGTGCCGGTGTAAAAGTGCTGGAACGGAAGATCAATACAGAAGATGTTACCGGCCAGGTGGTGGATGTGAAGTTGAGACTGGAAGCAAAAAAACAGGTGAGGTTAAAATACCTCGACTTTCTAAAGCAATCTAAAAACATGGAGGAAGTACTGCAGGTGCAGGGTGAGATCAATGGCTTGCAGGAAGAAATAGAAGCTGCAGCAGGAAGGGTAGAATACCTGACACATCAATCAGCCATGAGTACCATCAACCTTAGTTTTTATCAGCCCATCAACGGTTACAAACCAACCGATGGAAAGCCATCTTTTTTAACAAGGATAAAGGATTCATTTACATTCGGGGCAAAGTGGATCGCTGATCTGCTGGTTGGCCTTACAGGATTATGGCCCCTCATTATCATTATTGCAGGTGGATTTTTTATTTACAAAAAAAGGTTTCCTTCAAAAAAAACAACCGCATAATGGTTACTTTTATGGCATGACGAAAAAACACATCGTAGTTTTAACCGGTGCAGGCATCAGTGCAGAAAGTGGCTTAAAAACTTTCCGGGACAACGATGGATTGTGGAATGGATACAATGTGTATGACGTGGCTACACCTGGTGCCTGGAAAAAAGATCCTGCCATGGTACTGGAGTTTTACAATGCCAGGAGAAAAGATGTTGCCGCGGCTGAACCTAATGCAGCACATATTGCGCTGGCGGAACTGGAAAAAGATTTTGATGTCACCATTATTACCCAAAACATAGATGACCTTCATGAAAGGGGAGGCACTACCAACATCATTCACCTTCATGGGGAAATATTTAAAATGCGGAGTGAAAAAGATGAAGCGTTGATTTATGAAATAAGAGGCAATATAAAATTGGGTGATAAAGCAGCCGATGGTGCTCAGCTAAGGCCACATATTGTGTGGTTTGAAGAACCCGTGCCAATGATAGAAAAGGCGGTAGCATTAATGTACAACTGTGATTATTTTGTAGTGGTGGGTACTTCATTACAGGTTTATCCGGCAGCATCCTTATTACATTATGCCCCACCTTTTTTGCCCAAATTTATTATTGATAAAAAAATACCGGATGTGCCTAAATCGCCCACCCTCACGTTGATTGAAATGCCTGCAACAGAAGGAGTGAAGGAGTTAAGGAGGTTGCTGATGACATAAGTACAAATCAAATCAAATCTATTTTACTTTCATAAGTACCCTTTCAAAAAAGTCTTTTGAATTATAAACGGGTATTGACGAAAAATAAAAGTCATTGATATCTTCTGTAATAATGGCATCGCAATCGTAATTTTCAGCTGCATAAAATTCCAGCCCGTCTTCAAAATCATTTACCTTTTTATTTTGAAGGGCAGCCAGCACTTCTGCTTTGCCCACAGAGGTAATGGATAATTTTTCTGTCAGCAACCGGATCTTTTTCTTTGCCAGTGAGGTACCTGATTTTTTTTCTGCAAAGTAAAAGGCTATGGCAAGACAAATAGGGGAGGTAAAAACAGTGTATTTCCTGTTATCTGTAAGGCTTACTATTCTTGATGTATAAGTGAAAGAAGGATACTCGTTATTTAAAACCGATACTAAAATATTAGCATCCAGGAAGATGGTCATTTGTGGCTTTTAAAAAATTCAGCATTTAATTTATTGCTGCCTTTGGGCTTCCGCTGGTACGCTACTTCGCCTTCGGCTAGTGAACTTACCCAATCTGAAATGGGGTATTCTTCGAGGGAAGAATGATGGCCGCTGGTAACTTTACGCAATAGGTATTCGGTAAGCCTGGAGAGGCTGATATTATTTTCTTGGGCATATTTTTTTGCCTTGTTGATTACCGCTTCGTCAAAGCTGAGTGTTATCTTGGAATCCATAAAACTGATTTATACGACAAAGATAAAAAAACTATACGGCAATTTAAATTATTTTTCTACCTCCTTAAAAACCACCCCAAAATTCTCCAGTTCTTTCAATACGGGTTCATAAATTTCTTTCTGTACAGGAATATGTATGCCGGTTAATTTGATCGTATCATTCAAAATTAATTTGGCTGCAATTCCTAATGGCAAACCCACGGTTTTTGCCATCGCAGTTCGCAGGCTGTCCTGGCCTTTTACAATTAAACTGCTTTCCATTTTTTTATTCTGGCCATCTGCCGTTTCAAATTCAATCTCATGCAGCATTACGATCATGTCTTTATCTGCAGGCTGCATGGCCAGTTTTTTTTCTAACAAATATTGCAGTACATCTGCAGAAGTTCTTGCCGTAACTGGCACCAATGTTTCATCAAATAATCCAAGAAACTCCAGCATTGATTTATTTGCATCATTTACAAAAGGCACAATGGCCAAAGACCATTTTTTAAAGGTCAGTTTCACCGGATCAATGCTATCCACTTCATTTGCCAATCCCGATTGAACAATTGCATCCCACCCTTTGCAGAAGGATGGATAGCGTAAAGTAGTCCTGGTAAAAGTGGCAGCATCCTCCAGTTTGTACAGCGGCATATAGCTGAGTGAATCCCTGTTTGGATAAACCGCCAGGCTGCCCAGTTCATCAACAGTAACTTCACTGCAATCAGAAAACAACGCTTTATAATCCCGGTGTTCTATTTTATGATCCAATTTATATTCTGCGCCTGCCTTGCCTGCCAGTACTACGTTGCGTGGGTTCCAGCTAATTTTGTAATGCCAGGGATTGTTATCACTTTCCGGGGCAACCAGTCCACCGCAATGACTTTTAAAAGAACTAACATGGCCGCCGGCTTCTTTTATCGTGTGCACAATTTTCATGGCACTCATATGGTCAATGCCGGGGTCAAGTCCCATTTCACATAAAAACAGCAGCTTCTTTTGTTTTATTTCTTCCTGCAGGCTTCTGATCTTGTTATCTACATAAGAAGCAGTGAGCAAATGCTTGCGGTATTCAACACAATCCTTGGCCACTAAAAAATGCAGGGAAGGCGGCATCATGGAAATCACCACGTGCGCCCTTTGTATTAAAGCAGCACGCTGGTCTTCATTGGTTACATCCAGTTCAACAGCCTCCGCAAAAGGAGAGTGTCCGGTTTTAGAAAGTACCTGCTCTTTATCGGCATCAGCTACAATAAATTTCCACTTGTTTTCTTTTGCCGTCTCAATTAAATAGTCAATCAACACAGTGGCAGATTTACCTGCACCAAGGAGTAATATCGTTTTCACAATCGTTTAAAAATTTAGAGGGCAAGTTATTGTTTCCTTTTTTTATCAGGCAATATTTTTAGTAATTTGAATGTAATGCTTTCCCAGCGACGGCTGGTTTCCTGGCTCCAGCCGGGTTTGATTGCTACAAAAATGAAGAACGGAGTCCCGGTAAAAATCGGGAATAATGAGGCCAAATCAGGGGGTAAAAATCCAGTATCTAAACAATCCACAATATGTGTATAAATACCCTTGAAAACATTGGTATTATAAGCGGAAAAATGCTGAAAAATTACTACTTTCGCTGGCCTTTACAAAAGGTGAAAATAATATGGAAAATAACGAAGAAACAAATGATGGCATGTTGCCTCCAAATGATGGAGGAGCGGCCAGCAACAGGGGTAAAATAATACCGGTAAACATTGAGGAGCAAATGAAAACTTCCTATATTGATTACTCCATGAGCGTGATCGTTGGCAGGGCTTTACCTGATGTGAGGGATGGTTTAAAACCTGTACACAGAAGGGTGCTTTTTGGCATGAACGAACTGAGCAACTACAGTAACAAGGCTTATAAAAAAAGTGCCCGTATTGTAGGAGAGGTGATGGGTAAATTTCACCCGCACGGTGATGCTTCGATTTACGACACCATGGTTCGTATGGCCCAGGACTGGAGCATGCGCTATACCATGATTGATGGACAGGGTAATTTTGGCAGCCAGGATGGAGATCCACCGGCTGCTATGCGTTATACCGAGGTGCGTTTTGAAAAGTTTGCCGAAGCCATGCTGGAAGATATTGAGAAAGATACGGTGGACTACCAGCTTAACTTTGATGATTCTTTGCAGGAGCCAACCGTATTGCCAACCCGTATCCCACAATTATTGGTAAACGGCGCCAGTGGTATTGCTGTAGGTATGGCTACCAACATGATGCCCCACAACCTGAGTGAAGTAATTGACGGCTGTGTTGCGTATATTGATGACCGGGATATCTCTATTGACGACCTGATAAAGCATGTTAAGGGGCCGGATTTTCCAACCGGTGGTACCATTTATGGGTTCGAAGGAATTAAAGCCGGCTTCCACACAGGACGCGGCAGGGTGGTGCTAAGGGGTAAAGTAACTATTGAAACCACTAAAGCCGGCCGTGAAAAAATAATTATTTACGAAACGCCTTACCAGGTAAACAGGGATACGTTAACAGCCAAGATCGGCGAACTGATCAATGAAAAACAAATTGAAGGCATCTCTGATGTTAACAATGAAAGTAATAATAAAGAAGGCACCCGTATCGTAATTGACCTGAAGAAAGATGCTGTAGCACAGGTGATCATTAACCAGCTTTACAAGCTGTCTGAATTACAAACTTCTTACGGTATCAACAATGTGGCATTGGTAAGAGGCAGGCCCAGGATTTTGAATTTAAAAGAACTGATCTCCGAGTTTGTTTTGTTCCGCCATGAGGTAGTGGTTCGCCGCACACAATACGAATTACGTAAGGCAAAAGAGAGGGCACACATTTTAGAAGGGTATATTATTGCACTTGATAACCTGGATGCAGTGATCAAACTGATCAGGGAATCAGCAACACCACATATTGCACAGGATGGATTGATCAGTAATTTCGGCATGACGGAGATACAGGCCAAAGCTGTGCTGGAACTGCGTTTGCAGCGCCTTACCGGAATGGAGATTGACAAGATAAGGGAAGAACATGCAGAAATAATGAAACTGATTGGGCGGCTGGAGGAAATTTTAGCCAATGAAGGAATGCGTTACGACATTATCAAAGCAGAACTGGCAGAAGTAAAAGCAAAGTTTGGTGATGAACGCAAAACAGAAATTGTTTATGCCAATGACGAGATCAACATGCTTGACCTGATTGAAGAAGAAGATGTGGTGGTTACCATTTCACATTTGGGTTATATCAAACGTACATCTTCTGCAGAATACAGGCAACAACGCCGTGGAGGCCGCGGTGCCAAAGGCAGCAGTACCCGGCAGGAAGATTATATTGAACACCTGTTTGTTGCTTCTACTCACCACACACTGATGTTCTTTACAGAAAAAGGAAGGTGCTTCTGGCTGAAGGTATACGAGATACCGGAAGGCGATAAAACGAGCAAAGGGCGTGCCTTACAGAATATGATACAAATACCGCAGGATGATAAAGTAAGGGCTATTATTTCAGTAAAGAATTTTGAAGATAAAGAATATTTACTGAGCCATTACATTGTGCTGTGTACCAAAAAAGGCATCATTAAAAAAACTGACCTGGAAGATTTCAGCCGTCCGAGACAGAATGGTATTAATGCAATCAATATCCTGGAAGGCGACCAGTTGATAGAAGCCAAATTAACAGACGGCAACAGCGAAATACTGCTTGCAGTGAAAAGTGGCCGTGCCATCCGTTTCCCGGAAGAAAAAGTAAGGTCAACCGGCCGTGGTGGAATTGGTGTGTATGGTATTGAAGTGGATGATGCCAATGATGAAGTGGTGGGCATGGTTTGTGTAAACAGGGAAGATAAAAGCCGCACCATTCTGGTGGTGAGTGAAAAAGGGTTTGGCAAACGTACTTTTTTAAATGACCCGGAAACAGGCGAACCCAATTACCGGGTCACCAACCGGGGAGGTAAAGGAGTTAAAACAATTAATGTTACCGATAAAACAGGTTCGTTGGTTGGCTTGCTGGATGTTACCGAAAAAGAAGATCTCATGATCACCTGTGTTAGTGGTGTTACGATCCGGATGAGCGTATCCAGCGTAAGTGAGCAGGGGCGTGCAACACAGGGCGTGAAACTGATACGGGTGGATGATGGCGATGCCATTGCCGCTATCACCAAACTGGATGAACAGGAAGAAGAAGTGATTGTAGCAGATGCTGATGATAATACCGGTATTTCAAATACTGATGACGCAGGGGAAAATAATACACAGGCTGGTGAAGACACGGAACCTTCATTAATGGAATAATTTATTTTTTGAAAATAATAAAAAAAAGGTTGCTTTGATTGGAGGGCACTGAAAAAGCCTCTCCTTTTAGAATAGAACATGTAAAGCGATTAAGTTAAAATCAATTTTTAGCTTAATCGCTTTTTCATTTGTGCTTTTTTGGGGAGGAGGAGTAGTGTAAACTATTCGGCTCTATTTGCCTTAAGGCTTATGTTTGGTAAATTTTTTAGCCTATAAATTTATGCTGATTGCATTTCTGTGCTTAGTTTCAGTATTCTTTTCAGATTTACTGTAAAAATGGCCATCGCTCCCTGGATTTGCATATTATTTATTCCATACGATGACGCTCTGTTGTATCCATGAACATTTTTCAATTCGCTATTCTTTGCTTCTATTTTGTATCGATGCTTTGCCTTTTCTTTGAAGTATTCTGTTTCTTGAAAAGAAATTTGTTCTTGGTGAAGGTCTGATTTTATAGATATAGAGTAAGTTTTTGACTTTGCTCCCTCTTTATAGCAGCCGTTTCTCAGAGGGCAGGTTTTACATTTCTCAATATCAAAGTAATATGTATTAACTTGATTTGTTCCTACATTCTTTTTCCCTTGTCTGCCCTTTCTTATAGCAATGTGGCCTGCAGGACATACAAACAGATCAGCATCTTTATTATAGTCAAATTGATCTTCGTTTTTTCTAAAACCCTGTGTAATTGATGGATTGAGTTTAGCTACTATCTTAATATTTTGATCACTGGTTAGTTGGATATTTTCTTTTCCTGAGTAGGCTGCATCGCCTATTATTGTATCAACGTCAATGCCATTTTCCTGACTTATTTCTAAAAGCTTAGCTAGCTCCGGTCCGTCACCCTTTTCTCCTGATGTTACTACTGCTGCTGTTATGATGCGCTCTTCAGTCATAGCTATGTGCGTTTTATAACCAAAGAAGGAACTATCTGCGGATTTATGACCTATTTTGGCATCCTCATCTTTTGATAGTATTATATTTTCTTGCGTGTCTTCAACTGCTTCTTTTAAAATATTTAATTTTTCTTGTACCGCAGGTATCAAGCTCATGGATGGCTCCTTTTCAACAATTCGTTCTAACTCTTTGCAATAAACTAACTCTTTGTCTACATCGTTGTCCGTATTCTTTCTCGGCATACGCTCCTTCCAGTTTTCATCGTAGTTATAGATCGTTTTTCGAAGTTGCTTTGAGCGTTCTCTTAAAACTTCGATTGCTGTAAATGGGTTTGACCTGGATAAGGTATGGGTAGCATCAACAATGATAGATTTTGAACGGATAATGCCTTTTTCAATAGCAATACTTACTGTTTTATTTATCAGCAGGTTCAATAAATCGGTATCCTTCAAGCGGAGCTTTCTAAATTTTGTAAGTGAACTAGGATTGATTACTTCCTCTTCAGGTGACATATCTAAAAAATATTTGAAAGACATATCAAAACGGGAACGCTCAACTACATCCACATCTGATATATCATAAATGGTCTTTAACAATAAATACTTGAACAGACGAACTGGACTTTCAGCGGCACGTCCATTGTTGTGACAATACTTAGTTACCAGTTCGTTGTAAACAAAGGAAAAATCTATCAGATCGTTGATCTTCCGAAGAAGATTTTCCTTCGGTACAATCAAATCATAAAGTGAACTATATTCACTGAATTGAAATTCTACTTGTTGTATCAGCATCTACATTAAGATTTTGAATCCGATACAAAATACAAAAAGGGAGTATAAAACTTTCGTTTTTTACTCCCTTTTATTAACAAGTCTTAAATGACTTTTTCAGTGCCCTCTTTGATTGGCAGCCTTTTTTTTAACCCGGATTTTGCAGTGGGAATCGTAATGAGAGGAAAAAAGGCAATAAAGACAGGCGTTTGAGCCGATTTTTTGGTCGAAAACATAGTGAACTATGGTGAAATCAAAAAATCAAGCAAATGCCTGTGTTTGAAGCATTTTTTTCTCGTAATAGATTTCAACTGCAAAATCTGGGTTTAACCAGTATAACTGCCTGAAAGAAAAGGCTACAATGTAAAAAGGTGATAAGGTGCGTTGAATTTAGGAAGTGATCCTCCTTTTACTATTTAGTTTTATTGAATTTGCCTGGATCGCTTTATCTGTCTTTTTCACTTTTCCGGAATGGGCTTTCATTTTTTTATTTATTATAAACAGCGGCTCCACTACCGTATGGCCATTGTTCTTATTTAAACGGAGTACATAAGTATTTTTCTCCTTAATACCAGACTGCTCTTCTTCCACCTGTACAAGTAACCGGGGATAGAAGGCAGGTTCGTTAACAGATGCAGGAACGGAAATGTTTTGCAGTACTTTTCCTGCATTAAGTAACTCTTCATTTACCAATGCTGTTGAATATTCCACTTCGGAGATCTCTTTTTTCAGCTGCTTTTTTTGAATGTTTATTTTTTTATTTACTGAGGCCATTTCAACCAGTTGGTTGTTTATGGTCTTATCCGACTTCAGTTCATTGAATTTACCAGTTGAAAATTTTGTTGCTATACGGGAGGGTAAAAGGGTATGTTTTTTTTCTGCTGTATGAATAACAGGAGCCAGCCTGATGATTGTTGGAAGGATAAAAAACATTACCGCAAGAAGCGTCATGCAAACAACGGCAAGTTTTATTTGTTGAGCATGATTAATACTGGTTTGTGGTGCTGCAGCAAACAGCCGCTGGATCCTTCCCAATAAATTCTTCTTTCCGCTGGTGGCAGCAAGTGCTAAGTTTACCGGTTGGTGGCGCTGTTGTTCCAGCAGCAGCAATGCCGCCGCATAATCATGTTTGCTGTATTGATAATTTACAACCCAGTCATCACAACAATTTTCTCTTTCCTTTCTTGCAGCTATGCCAAGTAACCGTGCAAAAGGGTTAAAAAATAATATTAATTCTATAAAAGATTGCAGCAGGTTTACGAGATAATCATTCCTTTTGATGTGCGCCAGTTCATGAAGGATAATACTTTCTGCCTGCGCTGTTGTAAGATGATTTAAGGCTGCAATAGGTAATAAAATAACTGGTTTAAAAAATCCAACGACAGATGGTACGTCTACATTTTCAGATAACCAAATGGACACCTTTTTGCTGATGCCCATGTGCAGGGCAGTTTGCTCCGTAAAAATTCTTTTACTAACAGGTGCTTTTAATAACTGCCTGTTTTGGATAAAATACAGGCCGGTAAAGCGTTTTGTAAATTGTACTGTGTACAGCAGCAGCAGGCCAATGTACAATACAGACAAACATTGCAGGGCTGTATCAAGGTTTTCTGTCGTATACAACCAGCCTGCTGAAGCAATTCCACCTGAATGTTGTATGACTGAATAATTTTGAATGGTGGTAATCGTAAACCATACGAAAGATAAAACCAGCAACAACAAACTGAGATGGTGCTTAAATACGGCACCCAGTTTTTTATTGCCTGCAACAATCAACTGGTAGATCATCCACAGCAGGCCAGCCTGCCACAAACTGTTGGCAATGCCCCAGCCTAATGATTGTAAAAAATAGTATTGACCAAAAACAGCCAGTAGCATAGCAGTTAATTATTTGATCGTTTTTAAAAAATTACTTATTTCTTCCAGTTCCTCCTTTGAAGCCTTATGGTTGCCCAATGCCTGCATCACCAGTTGGGCAGAAGACCCGGCAAAAAGCGAATCGATCATTTTGTTCAGGAACAGGGTTTGTGTTTTTTCTTTGCTCACTGCCGGCTTATAGATATGGGTTTTGCTGCTGCTATCCCTGCTTACCAGTCCTTTTTCAAACATTATCTGCATCAGCTTTAACGTAGTGGTATAACCGGCTTCTTTTGATTTTAATATTTCATCATGCACGTCTCTTACAGTAGCGGATTGTTTTTGCCACAGCACCTGCAGTATCTCCAGTTCTCCTTCTGTGGGTTTTAATTGTTTTGTTATTGCCATATTACGATATTTTTCGTACGTAAATATAAAAGATAATTTCAAAATTCAAACTAAAAGTTTCGTAGAAGGAAAAATAGCAAGATGGAAGGCGGGTCAAAACCGACCATGGATGACCGACCACAGTCCACAGAAGATCATAAAAGTGCTAAGCGCCTTTGGAAAATCAATATCACCTGGTCAGGAGTTTTTATAAATTGACTGCACCGTACCTATAAAAGAACCATCTGTGGTCTGTAGTCAGTGGTCCGTCGTCAATGGTCTGTCGTCTGAAGCCTTTCTCATCTCGGCAGTGGTCTTGGTGCTGCCATCATGGCTCCAGCCGGGAGATTTTAAAAAGTATTTGATGCCTGTAACAACAGAACCAGATGCAAAGGCCTTTTTTAATAGTTGCCCCCAGGTGGTAAAGGCAATCAATGCCGGGTTAAAAGAGTCGATATTTTTTGTAAGTCCGTAAGTGGGCCGTTCTTGTTCC
>JAYVUL010000106.1:0-2146 GCA_043787935.1 Chitinophagaceae bacterium
TCTAACCTGGTAAGGTATGCAGAACCAATGGGCTACGAACCAAAAGGCGTTACTGAAGGCGGAAGGGGAATGAGCAGCAGCGGCTGCAGCAATGAGGCAGATCCTACACTGGTGGCGGGCGTTGATTATGTAACCATCAGCCCCAATACCAAACAATCCTGGAATTATGTTTACCATGCTATTCCGGCTGCATGGACAAAAACTACCGGTGCTGGAGTAAAAGTTTTTATTATAGATACCGGGTGTGAGTTTGACAAGGAAAACCTGGGCAGTGCCTTTAACCAGGGTAATTCATCCGGAAGATCAGTGGAAAAAATTGTGACGCTGCCAAGATCTACCTTTTTTGGGATACCTACCGGCCCGGTGGAAACGGCTGATGATGGGTGTGGGCATGGTACCTGTATGGCTGGCACCTGCGCAGCACCAAGGGGTATTGATGGGGCATCCTGCGGGATCGCTTATAATTGCAATCTTGTTACCTGCCGTGCAGCAGCCGATGTATATTTGGATGAAAGCCGTGAAGTGAAAGGTGCATCAGATGCTTACACCAATGCAGCCAACAGGAGTGATGTAAAGATCATTAGTATGAGTATGGGTAAAATTACCAGCAGTTCCCAGTTGAGTGATGCCATTAAATATGCTTATGGAAAAGGCAAGTTGATGTTTTGTGCAGCAGGCACTTCTTTTGGCTGGACAGCCGGTTGGTTTGGGGTGATATTCCCTGCTTATATGACGGAAGTAAGTGCGGTAACGGGGGTTAGGGATAATAATTTCAATACCAATTGCACCGATTGTCACCAGGGTTCAGAAACAGATTTTACTGTTGTAATGGAAAAGGCCAGTAACGAACGTCATCCCATTACATTGGCGATGACGGGGGATATTCCTTCTACTGTTGGCGGTTCATCTGTTGCCACTGCTTCGGCATCGGGTATGGCTGCTTTGATTTGGAGCAGGTTTCCGGCTTATACAAAAGACCAGGTGCTTAACAAGATGATTCAGAACAGCAGTAATTACCCTGTGCGGAATAGTAATCTGGGTTGGGGTAATGTGAATGTGGATTTGGCCACTAACTGATAATCGTATACGTAAAAAGAAACAGTTCCCTTCAACGGGCTGTTTCTTTATACTGCCATTATCTCCTTTTCTTTTGCTTCCAAATGTTTTTCTATTATGGAAATGTAATGCCTGGTAAGTTCCTGCATTTCTGCTTCAGCATCTTTGGCAATATCTTCGCTCAGGCCGTCTTTCTGTAATTTTTTTATATGTTCAATGGCATCCCTGCGGATATTGCGGATAGATACTTTTCCATTTTCTCCCTCACCATTGCATCTTTTTACCAATTCTTTTCTTCTTTCTTCAGTGAGCGGCGGCAGAAACAGGCGGATGTAATTGCCATCGTTTTGTGGATTGATACCAATATTACTGGCGATGATGGCCCGTTCAATCGGCTGCAGCATATTTTTTTCCCAGGGCTGCACAGAAATAGTACGGGCATCTAATACAGATACGTTAGCAATTTGACCAATAGGGGTAGGGCTTCCATAATAATCAGCCACAATGCCATCCAGCATATTAGGATTGGCCTTTCCTGCTCGTATTTTAACCAGTTCGGCTTCCAGGTGGTTAATAGCTTTCTTCATGGTTTCTTCTGTATCCATTTTTATCAAGGCTAATTCTTCTGACATAATATTAAAAATTAAGTGGGGCAAATCTAAAGAAAAGATTGAAAAGCAAATTATTTAACATTAAAAGAAAATGTTAAGCACAAAATAATTACACCAGGAAAAAGCAACGTTGAAAGCTTATTGATAATGGCAGTGGGAAGAAATGGTTATTCAGCCTCTGCAATCTCCACTTCCGGGGAAAGGCTGAGTATTTTACGGGCCTTAATTAATTTTTCTTCCGATAGTATGCCGTTGTTGGCTTTTAACTGCTTACCCGGGCGGCTGTAGTAAATAAGTGCAATTAAAGATATTGCAATAGCGAGCAGCACACCAATTACAATTGTAGTTCCAAGGTTGCTGATAGAAACCGTTAAAGCAATGAAACCAATGTTGGTACCCAGGCAAAGCAGGGTAACATTGCGGTGGCTAAAGCCAAGGTCTAATAAAAAATGATGCACATGTGTTCTGTCGGGACTAAA
>JAYVUL010000107.1:0-37162 GCA_043787935.1 Chitinophagaceae bacterium
ACCGGGATAATGGCTTTTGGCTTTTTACCGTTTGCAATACGGCTGGCTATTGCCCTTCTTAAATGGTGGGGGCTCATATTCCAGGTATCCATTTCTGAATCCACAAAAACAGGCGTAGCGCCCTGGTAAAGAATGGGGTTGGCAGATGCAGAAAAAGTAAAGCTCTGACAAATAACCTCATCTCCTGCTTCTACACCCAGCAGTATGAGTGCTAAATGAATAGCAGCTGTACCACTGCTAAGCGCCGCCACTGCCTTTGATCCGGTATATTCAGACAGGTCTTTTTCAAACCCATCTACATGCGGGCCCAAGGGGGCAATCCAGTTGCTGTCAAATGCTTCCTTTACATACACCTGTTCATTTCCGCCCATGTGGGGTGATGACAGCCAGATTTTTGTATTCATATTTTCTTGTTCCATTTTTAGAAAGAATTATAACCCGGCTTTCAGGCTTCCCAAATACTCATGCAGCACAATATCCATCAAATTAATATTTACAGTAGCTGGCCACCAGCTAAATAAATTCTGACCTGAACCCAGTGGCACTTTAAAATTAGTAGGTGCGGCAATAACATCAAAACCTTCTTTTTGAAACAATTTCATCGCCCTTGGCATGTGCATGGCATCACTTACAATAATGACTTTTATTTTATTCCCGTATTGAACACGTAATGCTGCGGCCTCCTCTTTTGTTGTGGTTGGCGTATCAAGCCTTTCTACCCTGCTGCTGTCGGCGCCCAGCACAATAGCTGCCCTTTTAGTAACTGATGCCTGGGTTTCCTGACCAGGCTTGCCATTGGCAGAACATACGATGATGCTGTTAGGTAATGCCCGGAATATCCTGATTGCTTCAGCAAGCCTGCCGATAGCCGCAGGCCCTACCTGTGAATTAGCCGGCAGCCGCTTGTCCAAACTGTAGCCACTGCCCAGAACATGAATGTAAATTCTTTCGTTTTTATCTTTTACTGAAGCGGGGTTAAAAGGAAGGTATTGGCCTTCCAGCTTTGTTGCAAGAAAGCAGGGAAGATAAGGAGTGGAGGATACAAGAAAAATTAGCAGGGCAAAAACAAGCAAGCCCGAGCGGAGTTTCTTTTTTTGAAACCGCCCTGCAATAAATGCCAGTATCAACAGCAACAACAGCAGGGAAAGTACATTAGCCTGTTGCTTTAATGCGAAAAGAAAATGTTGCAATTTGTATTGTAGCGTTAAAAAGAATAAAAACAGGCTTGGCGTTTTACAAAAAAAGGGAAACGAAACACCACAAATGAAATAGTATCTATTTCAACAGGTCTGCTTCCTTCATCAGCACCGGAAGCGCATCTACATCCCTTAAAAAAATCTGCCCGGGCTCAAATTCGTACCGGATATAGTTTTGATCAAACTGTTCATCGCCATCAATAAGCCTGATGGTATCCTCTGCAAAGTTTGCACCAGCGGCAGCGAAGCATTGGGTAAATGCCACATGCCTTACATTGATCTCAGTGATAAAAGGTTTGCCATTTTCATCTTCTTTAAAATCAACTGTAAAGAACCCATGTTTTTTTGATTGCGTGTATTCAAAAAGATGATCCATGGCCTGTATGGCCACTACTGTTAATGCAGGTTCATTCAACAACCTCCCAAAAGAGGTGTTGCCGGTAATCCCTGACGGGGCAACTTTTGCCATTATATAATTTACCCTTTCGCCGCAGGCAGTGCGCAATAAGCGGCCTTCAAAATACAGCATCTTACAAGCCAGGTTCCTGCCGGGTAAAAAAGTACTTGCTAAAAATTGATGTACGCCCGGATTAATGGTGATCCAATTTTTAAGCGCTGCTTCATTTTCTACTTTTAATGATCCGAGGCCACTGGTTCCCTGCGTGCTTCTTACCCAAAAAGGAAATCCAAGTGTTTGAAAAACCTTGTCGAGGTTTGTCTCGTTTCTTTCAAACTCAACAGAGGGTGGCACGATTGACAAAGGTTCCAGTATGGCTGTCATCTTAGCTTTGTCTACCAAAAGACCGGCCATTGCAGAAGCAGGTAACAGGGCCTTGCAGGGTAATTTCCCGGCTTCCATTTGTTTACTCCATTCCATTACTTCCAGTTCAGGAAGAATGACGGCATACTTAATATTGTTGTCCTGTACAATTGTATTGATGGCATCCCAATAACCGGCATCGGTGCATTTTGGCACAAGGAAAGATTTAGAAAATAATTCCTTTTGGTAAAGTCCTATTGCTAAGGGATTGATATCAGTGGCAAATAATTCAAACTGCTTGTAAAGGCTGTATTTTTTTAATGCAATGGCAAAACTCCTGGGTGTAGGCCCGCCAACTCCAGTGATCAATATTTTCATCGTTTCGTTTTAGATTTTTTTATGCCGGAAATATTATTGGTGATTCACACTTCAGAAATATTCATCACCTTTTTTCTTTTGCCAGAATTGAGCAGCGGAATTTCATCTACATATTCAATAGTAATTACAGCGTCTGCGCCAAAGATATTTTTAAAATCTGTGATCAATGCTGCTGAACGCCTGAAGGGTTGAGAGCAATTCAATTTAAAAAGATATTGGTTTTTGCCTGTTTGAATAAACTGATACTGGATTAGTTCGGTGTATTTCCACATGCCATTGGTGATGGTGAAAGAAGACACCAAATGGCCATTGGTATTAAAAACCATATCCATTTTTCTGCCTTCAATTTTTTCTAACACAGGTGTCTTTTTCCCATTTACCAACCGTTCATTCATAATTCCGATGTCGCCAGTATCATAGCGTATCATAGGCATGGCCTCATTGTATAAATCTGTCACTACTATTCTGCCAGCCTTACCTAATGGTGAGGCTTCATTATTATCGATGTTTAAAATTTCCAAAAAGTAGCTGGCGAAATTAATATAAAACTCACCACCACCATCAATGGATTGCTGGGCAATCATTCCATTTTCAACGTTGGAGTAACGGGAAACGCAATGGCATTTAAAATGCCGCAGCATGGCTTCCTTTGTGTAATCATCCAAAGCTTCAGACATGGCAATGGCTGATTGAACCTTTGCTTTTATTTGTATCTGTGGATTTCTGTCAAGGAACCGGCAAATAGCATCATATACAGAAGCGTAAGCCAGCAAGCTAATAGTGGATTTATCCTGATTTAAGCTATTCAACATTTTTTCAATAGCAGTATCGGACAGTTCAAAAACATTGCAAGCTTCAATATTTTGCGACCATTTAATGAACCATTTTTTTTTGTTGATGTCGTTCCAGATTTTAAAATAGTATAATTTTTGCCCCATATGAAAGCCTGCCTTTTTTGCAAAATAAATGATGTCGGCAGTATTCCTTATTTTTTTATCTGCATTATGATACACACAAAAAGGGGTACCGGTGGATCCACTTGTTACCACTTTTAAAAGCTTTGCCTTATCAAATGCGGAAGAAATAAATGCAGCTTCATTTTCTCTTATGATGCTTTTATTGATAACCGGGAAAGAAGTTATGGTGGCATTTTTGAAAGGGCTGTAGTAGCCGGTGGTTGCAGCAGCATGCTTTAGCATGGCGGTTATTTTTTTTTCAGCAATTTCTTTTGTAGCAGGATAGCCTGTAATCGTTGTATCAAGCTCCTTTAAATGACCGGCAACCTTACTTCCCCGAAAAAAATCAAGTACCCAAAACAGTACGTTTCTAATTTTTTCTGCTACAATAATCATCATTAATTACTCCCATTAAAAGGCATCATAGGCCTTTCTGCCGATTGATTAACCCCTTCTTTTTTGATTACTTTTAAAATGGTTAAGAAGATAATCTTCATATCCAGGGTAAAGGAAAGATTATCCACATAATACACATCCAGCTTGAATTTTTCGTGCCAGCTGATGGTATTCCTTCCGTTTACCTGTGCCCATCCCGTAATGCCCGGCCTTACTTCATGCCTTCTTCTTTGTTGATCACTGTACAGCGGAAGGTATTTGAATAACAAGGGGCGGGGGCCTATTAAACTCATATCACCCATAATAACATTGAATAACTGGGGCAATTCGTCCAGTGAATATTTACGACAAAAATTTCCGGCCGCGGTAAGCCTTTGTATATCAGGCAACAGATTACCCTCCGCATCCCGTTCGTCTGTCATTGATTTGAATTTGATGATCCTGATGCGTTTCTCGTTTTTACCGGGCCGGTCCTGGAAAAAAAACGGGTTGGATTTTGTAACCACCAATAACACTATATAAATACAAAGGATCAGTGGTGACAGTATGATGACAGCCAGTAATGAAAATATAAAATCAATAATTCTTTTAAAAAAAGATTGGTACAACATTATGAATCAGAAATGGATTTTAGAACGCTGATTTAGCAAAGGTTAAATAAATTATTTTGATGAGCTGATCAAATCACCCAATTCATTTGAGGCCATAAACTCCACATCAGGCCAGCGTTTCAGTATAGCATCCAGCAATTGCTTCAATGCGGCCAATCCGGCTTTCCTGTTTTGCGGATCGATATGGCCACAGAAATTTACCCGGTGAGAACTGATCTGTGCAGGCAGGTTCCACCTGAATGCAGCTTCAATTTGACGCACACAAAATGCTACCCAGTCGATGCCCCTGTCTTCTGTGGGCTCAAAAACACAGTTCCTGACCAGGTAGGTTTGTCCCAGCGTATTCTTTTTACCGGTAAAAGTAAATTTTTTGCCGCTCATTTTTCCATTGCCTTCATGTTCCGTCATGATCCTGGAGGCGTTAATATATTTAATTCCACCATCTGCCAATACCGGGTTGATAAGGCTGCTGTAGGAATCATTGCCACAGGGGGTAAAATAGGAGGCCCGGTAACCAAACACCCTTTCAAAAACATTCAGCCCGTCTGCGATAATTTTTTTTAAGTTTTCGTTTTCTTCCAACGCATAAAAATCAAGTGCGGCGGTGAAAGAAATGGTGGAGTAACCCGTATCTGGTATGGAAGAATAAGACCGGTTTTCAAAACAGGTCATCGCAGGGATATCTTTTCGTTGCAATGCCTCCATCAGCACTTTTACATTCAGGTGTTCCCTTCCATGAAACTGGGGCCTCAGCAATCTTTTCTCCATCCCTTCCTGCCAGAGTTGCCACACTTTTTCATAGCCTTTCAGTTTTTTAAAAGTGACGGGCAGCTCTTCGTAATAGTATTCCCCGAAGCCGGTCTCCCTCATTTTTTCAAAATTAATATTGGCACTGTTGGCAAAGGGTGTAAAAGGCGGGTGTGTGCCGTTGGCATCTTTTACTGAGCTGAGTACTTCATACAATGCAAGCAGGTCCTCTTCTGTTTCCAGGGTATCATAAACGTCAAACCTGTTGAGCGGTTTTATTCCTTTTGCAAACATATTATCGCTTGCCTGCTTTGAATGCAGCCGCACATTACCATAATCATCCACAGAAAAAACAATGATCTTCCGTTTGGTTTTCCACCCGATAATATTCTTTGCGTTTAAGGCAACAGCCTGTTTGATATCCTGTATTATACTCATCATTTTAATACTGTATCCCCATTTCCGGGGCGGGCATTTTTAGAGGTAACGGGAATGCACATGGGAAGGCAATATTCAGTTCGTTGCTACGGGTAATATATTTTCCATTTGCACCCTGGTTATTGTATTACGGGCAATATGGTCATCAATAAGGTTTTTGCAGGTATCAAAACTAAATTTTTCCAGCAGCCTATCCAGTTTGTGATACACTGTTCCTTTATTGACCGGGAATGTTTTTACTTTTAACCGCCGCTTAATGGGCAATGACTTCACCGCATCAAAAAAGTAACCAGGATACTTTTGAGTATCGATTTCATAAGGATGTATATACAGGTTTACCGGTTTGGTTTCATTGATCTTACTAAACGCATTTTTTGTAAACCAGTAAGGAAAAAACTTAAGATAACCTCCGCCGCAACTGGGAATTTGCCTGTGGAATACTTTGGTTACCGACAAAGGGAATTCCATTATGGATTTCCCGTTTTGCAGATCAATTTCAGTAATAGTACCCGGAAAGCCGGGCCAGCCATAGCGGCTTGTTGTTGCCGGCATAATGCTGCTGTCGTAAGAAAAGCCCAGGTCGGCCAGCATGGGCAAGGCCCAGGCCGTTTTGGGTAAAACAGAAAAGGCGGGTGCCCGGTAACCAAAAACCCTGTTGCCGGTAATATCTTCAATCACCTGTTTTGCCAATTTGGTATCTGCATAGGCTTCATCAGGGCTAAGTTTGAATAACTGTACATGGGCATAACTGTGTACGCCTATTTCGTGGCCATCTGCAGCAATTTCTTTTACCAATGCGGGGAAATTTTTTGCCACATCACCCAACACAAAAAACGTTGCCTTTGCCTGGTGTTTGCCTAAAAGCTGCAGAATAACCCTGGTATTGTTTACCACTCTCTCTGTTGGGGGCATCTGCACATTAAAGTAATCCCTCATCAAAATATTGATGGCGCATTCCACATCGATAGTAAAAGCAGACTTGATCATTTGAACGCTGGTATTAAAAATGTAACACACAACCTGCCCAGGAATAGCCAACGCCAAATCCGGCCAGCAGGGTATTGGTGCCTTTGGGTGTTTTGTTTTGTTTGGCTGCTTCCACCAAAGCAATTGGTATGGTAGAAGAAACGGTGTTGCCGCAACCTTCCAGGAAAATAAAAAATTTTTCTTCGGGGATGCCAATCTTTTTTCTCAAATGGTTGAGCATATATTTATTGGCCTGGTGAAAAACGTACAAGCCGATGGCAGCTGGTTCCAGACTGTTTTTTTGTAATACCTGGTGTATCAGTTTGGGCACAGATTCAATTGTGAAGTTGAAAATTTCTGAGCCATTCATGTACAGGTTATTATCATTTTGCACGTTGCCGTATTCATCCGAAATATCTACACCGGCATCCCTGCCCGGGTTTTTCATCCCCCCTTTTTTTACAATCAAATTGTTGGCGCCGCGGCCATCGGTACCAAATTCAAAATTGCCGATACTGCAAAACCCTTCTTCTGCGGAAATCAGGGTGGCAGCAGCTGCATCACCAAAAATGGTGAGGTTGCTTTTATCTTTAGGGTGTATAAATTTAGAGTAGGTTTCTGCCGTAATGAGCAATACATTTTTTGCCATGCCACCGCTGATGAGCCCCTTGGCCAGGCCAAGCCCATAAACAAAACCAGAGCAGCCTAAATTAAAATCCAGCGCCCCTGCAGACGTGGGCAAACCCAGCCGGTCCTGCACGATGCAGGCGGTTGTGGGTAAAAAATAATCGGGGCTTTGTGTGCAGAGCAATAAAAAATCGATGCTGCTTTTATCAATGTTATTTTCTACAAATAATTTTTCTGCTGCCTTCACCGCCATGTCTGATGAAAACTCATCCGGAGCAGCTATGTGCCGGTCAACGATACCGGTTTTGCTGCTGATCTTATTGATGTCCCACTCCGGAAAAGCCTGGTTGATCTTTTCGTTGGATAAGCTATCCAGCGGAAGATAATATGCTATCGCTTTAATATTTGCCATGGTGGTATTATTAAATGCAGGCCGTCCTGCCCCCATCTAAAATAATTGTTTGCCCGGTGATCCATTTACTTGCATCGGAAAGCAAAAAGGCGATAGGGTAGGCTACATCTTCTGCACTGCCATAGCCGAGCGGATATTTTTTTTCATCTTCCGCCACTACTTCTGCCGATAAAATATCAATTGTGTTTTGGGTGATCTCGGTTTTTACCATGCCGGGTGCTACAATGTTTACCCTGGTTTTTGTTGCCGCCAGTTCGTTGGCCCAGCTTTTTGATATGCCTATCAGCGCCCCTTTAATGCCTGCATAAATCCCATTGGCTTTCATGCCATAAATGCCGGAGATAGAGGAGATCAGCACAATAGAACTTTGGTGGTTGAGCTTTTTATTCTTTGTAAGCAGGTTCATCAATATCACTATCGAATCATAATTGATCTTACGCATTTCATCCATCATTTCTTCTTTGTAAAACTTCAGTGGCGCCAATTTTACTATCCCTGCTGAATGTACCACACCATCAATCTTTTCTACTTTTGTTATGATGGCTTTTATTTCTTCGGTATTTGACAGATCAGCACTGATATAACTGCTGCCTTCGGCATCACATTCGGCCACCAGCTTTTCCAACAGGTCTGCCCGCCGGGCTACTGCTATGAAATGCCCGCCCATCAATGCTATGGTTTTACATACTTCGTACCCTATGCCTGAAGATGCCCCCGTTACCAGGAATTTTTTTCCTTTAAGCTGAAACAGGTTTTCATTTTCATTCGCCATTATCAGTAAGAAATTTTATTGGTGTAAAAACTGTAGAAATCATTTATCCTGAATTCTTCTTCTCCAAAGATGGGGCTTTTGCTGCTGCAGGCTGCAAGATTTTTCTGTATGGCTTCGGTAATGGCCTTGTCTTCGTTGAGTACGGTATCGAGCGTACTGTTTTGGCTGGTGTTGATAAAATCAAGCATGTTGTTAAAACTATCAGTAAGGGGTACCTCAAATGCCGGGCTAAAATTTTTAACCCTCAGCACCGAAGTTTCCGGGGACTCAGGGGTTAAAAATCCCAGGTAAAAACCATACCCCTGCACCGAGGTGATAAAGGCATTGGGGAAAATATAAAAATGTTTATAGCCTTCAAACTTCAGTGTCCTGTGCCGGAGGGTTTTTTCTATTATTTTAAAATTGCCGACACCTTCCTTTGCAGGGAAGTTACAATAGCTGTGGGCCTGGTATGCTACCGCTTCTGCCGGTGGTAAATAGCCAAAGCCCATTTTGGCAAAAGAATTTTCGTGTACCGATTTGCAGTGGTAGCACTCCAGCACATTTTCAACCAACAGTTTCCAGTTGCATTGGTGCGGCAAGGGGTAATCGGCAATCTTATTGCCAAAATGTTGGCTGATCACCTGAACCGGTTCGTACAGGAGGCCAAGGTATTCCTGCAGCGACTGGGGGTTGGCTTTATCCGTTTTTATAAATACAAAAGCACCGCAAAGCGCCACTTCGTATTCTGCCAATTGAAGCTGGCTTACACTTTCTTCACTAAACTTTTTTTTATTGTGGATACCGGCAGGTATGCCATCTTTATCATAGGTCCACAGGTGGTAGCCGCATACCGGCAGCCTGTTGCCATGCGTTTCGGTATGGATAGTGTAAAAACGGTGAAGGCAGATATTATCAAAAGCCCTGATACTGTCACCGAAATTTTGTATGAATATTTTTTTTCCGAGGTAGCTGATGGTAAGAAAATCATTTTTTTTTGCCAGCTCCCCCTGGTGGCCTACCAATAACCAACTGCTGCTGAGGATATAATTTTTCTCCAGTTCAAAAATGGCAGGATCCAAATAATACTTATTCGAAATCATAACTCTATAAGCTGTGGTACAACGAGGTTATCGGTTTCTATATAGACGGTTCCCCACGAAAGCCCGACGCCAAAGCCGCACAGCAGCAGGCTTTTTTTGCCTTCGGTTACCGTATCCTTTAATTGACTTACAATGGTTAAAGGTATAGAGGCAGAGGATGTATTACCAAACTGCTGCAGGGAATAAGGCACTTTAGTATCTGGTAATTTTAATTTTTTGGCAATCATTTTATTCATCATCAGGTTGGCCTGGTGAAAAACGAAATGATCCACCTTTTCTTTATCCACACCTGATTTTTCTATGAGGGCATTTACAGTTTTGGGTGCCTGAGAAATGCCAAATGAAAATACATCCATTCCTTCCAGCACCAACTGGCACCTGTTTCTTTCAATGCCTTCAGCTATCACCCGGGTAGTAAATGAGTCGGGAGTAATGGCATTCCTGGAACCACCGTCGGGTACAATAATCGTATCACTGCCTGAACCATCAGTACCCACATTAAAATACAGGGCTGAGGCGGATTCATCAAAAGCGAGGCAGGTAGCTGAACCTGCATCACCAAATAATGGCACCGTACTTTTATCTTTTTCAGATACCAGTTTACTGCTGGTATCCCCTACCAGCAACAGGCCCTTTTTAAGGCCAGCCGCTTTCATCATTCCGCTGATAACAGACAAACCATATATGTAACCTGAGCAGCCCAAAGGGATATCAAAAGCCATACAACCTTTTGAAAGGCCAAGCCTGTTTTGCAACAAGGCTGAAGTAACGGGCAGGATATAATCTGCTGTTTGGGAAACAAAAACCAAAATCTCAATCTCCGTTTTCTCCCATTGCAATTCGTTGATGAGTTTTTCAGCAGCAGCCAGGCACAGGTCTGACGTACACATTTCTTTGGGTGCTATCCTGCGTTGAATAACCCCTGTAGCCTCCATGAACTTAGCCATATCTTCTGCTGAGGCATAAGGATAATCTTTATTGTACGCTATATTCGAAGGCACAGCAGCTGCAATCCCTTTTATGGCGATGTCACTGATAGAAAAACTGGACATTTACACTTTAGCTTTTACTTTTTCAAACAGTTCATTTATGGTAGCTGACGACCGGATATCATCACCTGTAAGTTTGACGCTATATTCGTCATCTACCATGGCGATCAGGCTGAGTGCGATCAAAGAATCCCATTCGGCCAGCTCCCTGAAAACAGTGTCGGGTTTTACTTTTGAAGGGTCTGTGTCTTCTAATATGTTCGCAAAATTTTCAACAAAGCTCGAAACTTCCATTATATTATTTTTTAAGTATACCTTTTAACAGCAAAACAGGTATTGTTGTTCCCTAAATTACCTTACATCAAAATTGATAAGGCTAAAATCCCAATTGTCTGGCGAAAGTACAATTTTTTTCACTCCTTCATTGTCTTCACCCAAATAATCAATGGTGATTGGAAAGCGCTGCGGGACTTTTTTTGCAGGCACTTTGAATAAAAGAAATTGTTTTAGTTGAAGGTCGCCAATAAATAAAACAGCATCTGGCTTTTCAGTCCTGATGATGTACGCCACCAGGGAAATAAGTGCCCTGTGCGTTCTTTTGCCTTTTTGCCTGAAGTCCATGATATAAGCAGTTTTAATACCCTCTTCATCATACATCCTGTAAATACCTGCTGTTTGCCTTCCCTCATATTTTTTGTATTTATCACCAATGCGATTTTTTATAAAATCATCATTGAGTAATAATTTAACCGGCCATTCTTTTTCTTTACTGTTGACAATATAACTTACCCATCTGTTTATTGCCAGCAATATGAACAAAGGAATCCGCCATACCACATCAAAAAAAGCCAGTTGCTTTTTCTTTACTATTTTTGAAATGGATACCGGCAATATATAATAATTCAAATCCTTCAGGTAAGTACTTTTTGTAATTACTATGGCATATTTGAATGATTTTTTATTTGACACGCCCGCAATAACTTTTACGGCATCTGCCCCGCAATGCACTTTAAGCGCATTGTACAATTCAGCAAATAAAAAAATATCCTTCCGGTATTCTTTCAGTACAAATGAAGTACCTCCCTGCCCAAATTTATACCGCTCCCCATGAACAACATAATAGATGGGAATTACTGAAGAGTGGGCACATATTTTCCCTTCTTCATTTCTGCCGATTGCATGGTAGGAATAACCAAATGTATTGGTGCAATAATATTTTTTAAACTGCCCTTCTTTTGTTTCCCTTTCAAAAGAAACATTAAAGCCATCAGTGATTTGTTGCCAGTCTGTATCCGACAATTCAGTACTCTTTACTACGCTGATCTGCATTTTTATAAAAATGTTTTATCCTTTACCAAACGAACTATTTTTTCTGCATTGTGTGAGGTAAAATTAACAGCCGTCATTTTTGCATTGGTACACAATTGATGGTACCAGGCAACATCGCCAACCGAAAGTGTTTTGATAAATGTTGCTATCCGTTCAATTTCATCTGCATTGAATGTAGCGCCCACATCATATTTTTCTATCAGCTCTGCCAATTCAGAATCCTTATCGCCAAGGCATAATAGTGGCTTACCGCCGGCAAGTATATTATACGTCTTGCTTGGAACAGCAATTTTAGATGCTTCTTTGGCAAGGGATACCACCCCGATATGCATTGCCTGCATCAGGTGTACAAAAAGGGCTGATGATTGCTTGGGCAATACTTTGCAATTGGTTAATCCCAGTTCTGCAATTAATTCCTCTGCTACCTTTTTTTTCCATCCCTCACCAATTACCAGGAACATTACGTTTGTATTTTCTTTCATGTAGTTGGCCACATGTACAAGGGTTTCTATTGAATACCCCAGGCCAAGGTTGCCGGAGTACACCACCAAAAATTTTCCCCGGAGATTGTATTTTTTTACAAATTCATTTTCTTCCTGAAGGATAATGCCCCCTGGTGCATCATTGGCCCAGGCCGGCACTACATCAATCTTAGCTAATTCAATATATTTGGAAATAAGGTTTGCCATTCCATTGGTAAGGGTAATGATCCTGTTCACTTTTTTATACACCTTCCTGTTGAGCCTTTCCCATTGCCTGATGATGATATTGGAAGCACTCAGGAACTTTCCGGCCACCAAACCATCCGGGTATATATCGTAGATAAGCAATGAGGAAGGATTGGAACAAAAAGCCGGCAATAAACAAGCCAGCGGAGGGTTGGAAGAAATAAACAATTCATGCTTCCGGTATTTTGTTTTAACTAAAAAAAATACCTGGATAAATGCCACCAGCCAGGAAACCATTCTTTTAAACACGCTGTCTTTATTGTATTGCTTAATGGTTACCCATTTTATTTGTGGGTCAAGCGGGGTATTCATGCTGACTACCGTGCCTGCCATCAGCACTACTTCATCGTAATCTTTTGCAAAAGCATTGGCAATATCTATAAATAAATAGCCCGAAGCCTGGTTGATAAGTACAATTTTTTTCAAGGGCTTTGTTTTAATTTTTATTCAGCACTTCCTGATAAAGCCGGTAATAATTTTCAACGGTAAGGTCTTTGTTGAAATTAGCCAGACCCCGGTTGCGGCATTTTTCGCTGTAAAAACTTTTTTCTTTTAAAAGCACCTCCGTTATTTTTTGATGGATACCTGCTATGTCGCCCTTTTCCAAAGCAAAACCGGTTTCGTTGTCAATCGCTTCCGGGCTGCCTCCTGTTTTGTAGGTAATTACAGGGGTGCCGCTTGCCAATGCTTCCAGGTTGGTGGTGGGAAAATTATCTACATAGGTTGGGTTTACAAACACATCAGCCATGGAATAAAAAGCAGCCATTTGTTCTATGTTATCCGTTCTTTCAATACCCAATATTCTGGAGGGCAGTTTTGAGATTTGTTCTGTACTTAAACCAATCAGTACAATTTTTATGTTTTTTTCCAGCATCGGAAATAACTGAACAAAATCTGCCAGCCCTTTCCTGGGATCCCAGATATTTGCGGAGCCTAAAATGATCCTGTTCCCATCGAGGCCCAACTTTTGTTTCAGGGCATTAGCTACAACCGCATCAGGTTTAAAAATTTCTGTATCAATACCGTTATAAATAACATTAACAGGATAGGTATTTAAAAAAGATTCCTTTAAAAAATTTCCCATCCAGTTGCAGGGTGCCGCCAGTTGCATGTTTTTTACAGAATTGAAAATGCGTTTTTTATTTTCGTAATTATTTTTAGAGTTGTCAACAAACCAGCTTTTAGGATAGCCTGCAATGTTGGGGCAGGTATTACAACCTGTTTTCCATTTTTCACAACCCACCCTGTCGAAAAAACTGCAATGCCCCGTTATGGGCCAGCAGTCGTGGAATGTCCACACTACAGGTTTGTTGTATTCGGCGATATATTCAAACAGTACCTCAATATTCAGGTAATAGCCGTGAAGGTTTCTTAAATGCAGGATATCGGGATCAATCTTTTTCAGATCCTCTACAAATTTCATGGTGGCGTTAGTAGAGCCGAAGGCATGCCTGTCGAGCAGCCTGGATTTTATTCCATGCAAACGCACGTCCCAGTCGTCGCCTATTACAATCAGCTTTGATGCACTGGGCCTGTTGGCCCTGCTGCTGATGCCGATATAGCTTTCATCGCCTCTACCAATGAGCATTTTGCCGATGTCTTCCGCCCTGCGCCCTACACTTCCTAAATTAACCGCTGTATTTATCTGAACTACTTTCATTATGCATTTAATGTTGCGTAATATAAATCCCCGATATGCTGCAAATTGAACTGTTTCATTTTTTGCTGTGCATTCGATTTAAATTTCTCTCTTAGTGCTTCATCCTTCATCAACTGCTGTAACTTTTGCTTAAACCCTTCTTCATCATTCACTGGTATTAAAAATCCGTTGATGTTATCATCTATTATATCTTTTGGCCCCGCCAGGCAATCATACGCAATACAGGCCAATGGGCTTGCCATGGCTTCGGCCAATGCATTGGGGAAACCTTCCAGTATAGAAGGAAAAGCAAAAATGGTACTGCTGGAATAATACTGATCCACATTTTTAGAGGGGCCCACAAATTCCACTTTGCCTGCCATATTTAATTCTTCCATCTTCTTTTTTGCTTTTTCATAAAAAAGCCCATCCCCTACCAATACCAGCTTCCAGCCCTCATTGTCTATAGCAGCGAAGATCTCAATTAATAATTTTTGTTTCTTGGTAGAGTCGAACCTGCCCACATTTAAAATGATATTTTCATTGGCCGCCGGCCGGTTAATTGAAAGATTCCTTACCGGGTTGCCAATTACTGTAATGTTCTTATGTTGAACTATGGCGGCTATATTGTCCCTTGCTTCGCCGGTTTGAGCAATCAACCCGTAAGCCGTTTTATATAAATATTTCCGTAGAAAGTTATGGAAGGCTCCTATCTGGTATTCAGGGGAGCTCCTGTCGGAAACAAACTTTTTAACTTTTACAAAAAGTAATGCCAACAACACAAAATTATTCCAACGTTCACCGAAACTTAACAGCACTGCGGGTTTCATGGCTCTCACCGTTTTTCGCAGATACCAAAGCGTTTTAAGCGTATGATATACCCTGTATTTTTTATTGAATGCAAAGGGAGGTTCTATTATTTCTATCCTGTCATCAAAACTGTAAAATTTTTCTGCCCTTCCCAACAATACAATCGAAATATTGGCACCTTTGCTGGCTACAAAATAGTTAGCTAGTTCCACCATCACCCTTTCCATGCCGCCGCCGTTGATGGAAGGCAATACAAAACAAAATTTATTGGTTATATCTTTTTTACTCAACAGTATTAATTTATTCCCGGTTGCGGTATTATCCGTTTCGGGTTTGTGCAGATTGTTGGGAAGGTAAAGTGTGGAAGGCAGTCTTGGGAAGGAAATATGCCTGCTATAGAAGTGCCCGTTGGCTCATGCAGGTAATACGGTATCAGCGATATTATTAATCAAAAACTTCACTTCGCTTCCTTTGTTTATTTCTTTAACCACCCGCATTTCATTATTTGTTTTCTGAAGGAAGGTAACATTATTTACAGCCGTATTGTCTTCAGTTCTTCCAATAATAAAATAGCCTCCCTCAGCCACACTGGCAATCAAATGCTTTAAAGCGGATGCAATAGCCTCATCAGGAAAAACTTTATAGTTTAAAACATTCATACACCTTACCACATCATATTTTTTACCTGCTGGAGCTTCAACAAATACATCAACGTATTGAAATGTCATTTCCCCATTTTCTATTGCCTCCATTGTTTTGGGGTTGAGCATAAAAATTTCTTTATCTGTTGACACGATGGGACTGGTAGCAGGAAAAAGATAGCCCAATAGTTTTGAAAGGATAAACTTTACCGAGGTGCCGCTAAAGGCCTGGATACCAAAAAAATCGGCATACAACACATTACCATCGCCGTCTTTAACTATACTTCCGTACCATTTGTGCCGGGAATACACTTTAGCAAACTTATCGGAAATAGTTAGTTTGACATCTATTCCCTTTTGCTTAAACGTATTCATGAGGTCAACAGAAGTGATACCGTCTGATACTGCTACGTCGTGAACCGCATACTGTTTCTTATTTTGAAGCAGCAGGGTTACCAGCGCATCATCAACATCATTAAACCGTTTGGCATTGGTTTTCTTATAAATGCCATTTTTCATTTTAAGTTGAGTGATGGCATTAAAAAAAAGCGTTTCATCCCGAATCAGGTGAAGGTTGTTAAAATCAAAAAAGATAAACTTTTTTAAAAAGGAATGTTGCCTCCATTGTTGAAAAGCGGCAGGTTTTCTTACTATCAGTTTAATCATGCTAATCGTTGTTATTTCCTATTGGTTAACCAGTAAATCTATCATCCAGTTTTGGGGTACAAATGCCCCTTCGTACCAATTCAGTTTTTCATCCCAATAACCGGGGCAGGCATCATAGCCGCCCATTGCAAAACCAAAACTAATTTCTACCACTAGTGGTTTGTTATCAATAAATACAAAATCCAGGGCAAGGCACTGGGATTGTAATTTTCTATTTATTTCAAAGGAACGGGCAATTAGCTTTTCATCAAACAATTCCTTTGCATACAGGATATTGCCACTCCCCGATGCCCTGAAATCGTTCTTCCTCACCATCCTTTTTATTGCAAACGCTTTGTTGCCAATTATCACCACCCTTATGTCGTGGTCATTGCCGGGTATAAAATCCTGAAAATAAACATAGCCCCTTTCCCGCCCAGCCACTACAGAAGATTGTGGTGGCATGGCAAGCCTTACCACCCCTTTCAGCACATCAAAAAAAGTTGTTTTCCCGATGCGGTATTTTCTTACTCTTTCTTTTAAATTGGCCAGGGGCGGGTATTGCGCAAACCCTTTACCAAAGGCCTGGTTGATTATACTTACGGCCGCTGACTTATTTTTCACCAGGCTTACATTGGAGGAACCAGCTCCGCCCCTCAGCTTAAACACTTTTGGGAAAACGGTTTTGCCAGCCCATTCCAATGCCTCCTTTTTTGAAAAAAAAGCATGCGCTGGAACTGCTTCCACTCCACATGCCTCCAGTAAATATTTCTGGCCCAGCTTATCGTCAAAATGCCAGCCGGTTTTAAAATCGGGGAATACTTTTTTGCCAGCCTGTTCTAATGAAAACAACAATTGTTTTGCAAACAAAATATCTTTAGGGCTGCCCTGGTTGTGGTGCCACAGCAATGCATCGCAATCCTTTAGCCGGGCCACAATATCCGTTGCATAACAATCCACTATTTTATAGTCAATATGCTGTGCTTTGCAGTAATCTATCCACCTGCTGCTGTATGAATTCTGTGAATGATGAATGGCTAATGTCAAAATAGAAAGGTGTAGTGGTTATAATTTATTGAGCCATCCCGGTGGCGGTATTGCACTGACAGCGTATTTTTCAAGTTCTTTGCTGGTAACTTCTTTACCATTCAATGTAATTTTTACCATGCGGTTTGGCATAAAGGATTGGGCCGCTTTAAGCAATGGTATCTGCGGTATATCCAGTCCCATTAAAACTGCCATACACAGGTCGGTAACAGGAGAGTCGTCGGTAAAACAAACTATACCTAAGTTAAGCGGGTCGGGATATAATGGCCCATCGCCCTGGCCCCCGATAATACCATCGCAAAAGCTGTATAACAACCGTTGCGGCGTGGTTGATAAAGTGCCGTCGGCTTTGCCATAAATGACCACTTTATTCAAATCCATCACCATACGCCAGGTAGTATCATTCCCATACCAGGCAGCACTGGAGCGATGGTATTTACCCGGCATAGACAGGCGCCACAACAAGGAGGAAACCCTTAGCCAAAACCAATATTTAAAATTTCCTTTGTTGCGGTTAGAATTATCCAATGCTATTTCAGCCCAGTACCGCAACCAGTTTTTTCCCGGGTAGCTGTCTCCTCCCATACCTGTGCCGCCAATCCGGTGATGGGGTAAGAAGTCTTTATCCCCGTTTAATCCAACGATATTTTTTAATGCCGCAGTGATGCCTGCCTTTTGGTGTGTTTTCACCTTAGGCAAAGAGATAACAATATCTGCATCGAACATTTCTTTTGTAATACAGTACTTATGCATACCGGGCCGGTGGGTGACCATAAACTTGTCCGGGTTGTACTGGCTTACCCTGAACTGGTTTTTCTTTGTTGAAGAAACCGGCTCCAGGTAACTTTCCTTTCCTACATCAAATATGAGGTAGTTGCTGATGTCATTACGTTCTATTTCAACCTTATTTGCTGATGTGTCAAACACGACCCTCCTGAAATCTTTTATGGTAACCGGCACCTGGTATTGTTCGGCCAGTTGCTGCACTTTTGCTGCAAATTCTTTCGATACTGTTTTATCCCAGTTGCAACCCTGTATGGGAGCATCTCCCAGGATGATGGAGGAAGGTTTGCAGGCAATCACTGTTTCCAATACTGCCAGCACAACACTATCATGGGTGCGCAGGCAAATATCATCATAGGGTTTATAAGAATGCTTTACCCAATTGGGTTTCAGCAAAATTTTCTTCCCTGAAATATTTTGTTGATTTAAAGTATCGCTGCTTACGGATTGTATAACGGAAAGCAAATAATCTTTATCCCCGTAAAGTTTTGCCAGTGATTCAAGGGACCGCTCCCCTTCATTGTTAAAAACAGTTTTAATATTTACAAAGCCACTCATAGCACTTTTATAACAGGATTATTTTTTACCTGCTTTTGGTAAAAGAAAGGAAAGGAGGATTGACAATGGAATGATCAATGCTATTTGTATCCAAATGCCTGTGGCAAAAAGATCCCCCTGCACCAAAGCATATTTTATAAAAACAAACTTGAGTAAGTAATACAATATTTTACTTGCCACAATACTAACCAGTATAACAATTGATTTATGCCAGTTAACCTTTTTAATAAGGAAAAAAAGTAAATACATATTGGCAAACAATTCAATGCTGATGAGCAATGCTTTGTAAAAAGGCGGATGGCCGGAAATGATTGTAGATACCAGCGGTAAGCTCAATGCCAGGAAAAAAGCGTTGGATCTGTTTTTTGATAACACATAGCCGGTAAATAAAAGCAGCCGCATGGGATCAGCATAATAAAGCGGGAATGGTGCAACATGTGCAGCCAACGGCACCAGGTAAACCAATGTAATGATGATGACATCTGTTGCAATTATTTTCCAGGCAAATTTATTTTCTGCAATAAGTACTGACATCAGGATTATTATTTTTCCGTATTGTTGATTGTGTCGCCTAGCTGATCGCTGCTCATAAATTCCACCTCAGGCCACTGTTCTTTTATTTTCTTTAATAATTCAGCTAGCAGCAGCAGGTTAGCTGTTCTGTTTTTTTCATTGATAAAACCAATATAATTAAGCCGGTGTGTGCTGATAATGGCGGGCTTACCCCACCTGAAGGCAATACCTGTTCGGTGAAGGGCATCACTTACCCAGTCAAATTGTTTATTCATAGCGGGTTCAAAAAAAACATTTCTTACCAGGTAACGCTGGCCGAGTTTATTTTTTTGTGCCTGGTAATGGTATATTTTTTTGTACTGGTAGCCTGGTGTCAATACAGGATGCAGTTGGTTTACCACACCCTGAATATATTTAACGCCGTACTTTGCCAGGGTGGGTTCAATTGCTGTACTCCAGGTATAACAGGGGGCTATAAACGATTTTGAAGGATACCCCCAGATCGCTTTGAAGAGATCGAGGCCTTCCTTTAATACCTGGTGCTGACTCTGCAGTTGTGCTTCGCTGTCGGCATCCAGGGCATCCATGTATTCATTTACCACTGCTGGTTTGGTATGAGCATGTATGCTAAACATATTTTGTTCAAATGCAAGCCTGGTAATGGTGTCTCCCCGTTGCAGATCGGTAAGCCATCTTTGTATGTTCAGGTGTTCTCTTCCATGAAACTGCGGTATGAATATCCCTTCTTTTATACCCTGCCTGTACAGGGACTCCACCTTATCGTGAGCAGGATATTTTTTTAACGTTGTGGTAAAGGGTTCATAAAAATATTGGGTAAAGCCGGATGCTTTTATCTTTTCAAAATCCGGGTTGGCCACAATATTATTTGCGGTGATGATCGCAGCCTTTCCCTGGCTGTCTTTTACAGCAGTTAAGGTATCAAACAGTGCCGCCAGGTCATCATTTGACTCCAATGCATCATTAGTAGCATAAGGACAATCCTGTACCGGTAACTGGTGAGCTAAAAATACCTGCCTTGCCGACTGGGAAGCCATGCGGATGGTTCCCCAGTCATCCGATTCAATTACCACAATTTTCCTGGTGGTACGCCAGCCTCTTATATTCAGGAGGTTCCGCGTAATTTTTTGCCGTACACTTAACTCCATTATTTAATGAGGTCGTTTATGGAAATATTATAGTCTGTAAATATTATAAACAACGGATTGCCAACCAGCGTGGTAAGGCTAAAGGAGTAAATGCTGATCCTTAATGACACGATAATATACAGCAGTAAAAAAGGAACCATTGCAAGTATTGCGTTATTTAAGAACCGGTGTGGTGGCTGATTTTGCAAATACAATATCAATAATGCGGAGGCAAATAAACCTGCAATCATGAGAAACCTGCCTCCTGATGGAAGTGAATTCATAATATTGGCAACGCTAAAAAATAACAGGGTAAAGGAAAATGCATTGGCCAGGCTTTTTATTTTCAATATATGTTTTCTGCAAAAAGCAAATAAAGCTATTAGTATAGCCATGAGAGCGAAATAAATAAATTTAATGTAATACTTGGCATACCAAACTTTGGTATCAGACTCGCCACCTTCATCCTGCCTGAAGTCTTCCACTTTTTCTTCGTCCCGGTAACTTTTTGATCTTTCTACAAATGCTTCAGGAACATTATTTTCTATAAAATTATTAAAAGATTCTACGTTTATGTTACTTATAAAAATGGATATGATAAAAAAACCGAAATATAAATTTAGCCGGTTACCCAACAACAGGTAAACACCTAAAATACTTAAAGGCAGAAAAAAGGTAAAATGTACCAGTATGGAGAGGAAACTAATCCAGAGAAACCTTTTTTTCCCGTCAAAAAGCAAAGGAAGTACCCCCATTAAAAAAACATGAACGGCAGTATTGAATCTAAAGCCAGTGATATTCCAAAATGGATTTAGTAAAAATAATACCCCCAGGAATAAAATGGCGAAGTTGGTCAACTGCCCCCGGCACCTGTCAATGATAAACCAGATATTTCGTGAAAAGAAGAAACCAAAAATAAGACCATATACCGCTGTAAGCACCTGCTGTCTATCAGTAAAGCGGGAAACCAGTATCGTAATTATCGTTTGTAAAATATCTGCCTCCCCGCTATCTTTAAAAATATCCACCGCAGTGTTAAAATCTATCTGCTTGCCATAAAGAGCTTTCATTGAAGCAACATAACGCACAATATCCCCCTGCCTGTCTTCAGTAAGGTCTTCCTTACCGATAGCCAGCGTAAATCCATAGAACACAATGAAGGCCCATACTATATTTTTCGCCCAGCCGGATCTGTAAGACCTTGCGGCAACAAGAAAAGAAAAAAATGGAAAGAAAAAAAACAATAACCAGTGCGTATCTGATCCCCCCGCTGTTACTTTATTTTTTACGGTTAATGTACTCATCTGGCTAATTTGATAAAGGATTGGCAAACATTTTCGATCCTGTATTGGTCAATATTATCGTACCGGAAAGCCCCGGAATAGTTCCCATCCAAAAATTCCAATACTGTCTTATTATCAAAATCATTGTTGAAAGAACTGAGTGTTGGCCTGCCGGTTAAATAATAATCTATCAGTTTGCTTGGTGCCTGGTGAACGGGATCATAACTGATATTGACCAGGAAATCCATGGTGCTGAGTTCCTTTAACAATTCCAGGCGGGGTATGTAATTTCTAATTTCCAGTTTGTCTTTTAAGATGGGTTGGAAGGGTGTTACCAAACCCGGTGTTTGAGTATATACTATGAATTTAAAATCCTTTTCTATTGTTGACAAATACTGCAAAAGAGAAGTTGGGTTTCTTACTGTTCTTATAAATGTACCTGCAAATGCAAAAGTGGGGACCGGGTTTTTTACCTCTTTTTTGGAGGGCTGAAATTCATCGAACCTGAATCCCTGGGGTATCTCCACAATTTTAGGTTGAAATTCGGGATAATAATTTTCTCTCATCATGATTTTGGGTATCGATATATAATCTGCTTTTCTGCAAAACCATTTTTCAATGTATTTAAAGTAAAACAGCTTTTTAAAACTGTCGAGGATGGTACCCATATACGGATCACCGCAATCCGCAACCCAGGTAGTAGCTATTGAATGCGTTTTTGTTCTTGCCCATGCTACTCCCCAGTGCACTGAATGAGGTGCCGCAACAGAGATCATTAAATCATAGCCCCTTTCATTTTTTAATGCCTTTTTCACTTTAAACAGCAGTTCTATTTCAGGGTAATCAAAAAGTAACATCATGCCCCTGTTAATTGCTCTGGTAAAAAGCGTCATTATTTTTAAACCCGGGAAGAAATTGAATGGCTTAAAATTAAGTGTACCCATTGTTTTTATAGTAACCCCAAATTCTTTTTCCGTCTGCAGGTGGTATGCATCATTTTTCAGCGTTATCAGAGTTACCTCATGTCCCTGCCTGCACATCTCTTTTACCAGCTCCGTAGTTCTGAATGAGCGGGGGCTTATTTCCGGATAAAATGATCTGCTGACTACAAGGATTTTTTTTTTCACATCCATTCCCCAAATATTTTATTGATAGCTGTATAATTATCAGGGCAGCTGTTCATCAGTGCCGGCTGTCCTTATTTCGTTTGCTTTTGATTGATGGCTTCTAAAAGAGGTGAGATTTCATTAAATTTAAATTCATGCCGGAAGAAGAAAGGGTGATTTATATTCCCTGAAATTGCCTGAGAATACATCCCCATTCTTTAATACTGTTTTGCTTTGTTTATCATACTCCGTTACAAGCATACTATCAGACCCGGTTTTTACTATAAAATCGCCATTAATAAATACATGAAGGATTGTTCCGGGCAAAATATCAAGATCAAATATCCTGGTATCAAATGGCTGTGCCTTCCAGATGATTATTTTTTCAGCGCCAAAAAAAGTATAGGCACCCGGGAAGGGAGCGGTGACACCCCTGATAAGATTATAAATTTCAGTGGTATCCCTATCCCAAAAAATTGCTCCGTCTTCCCCGGTTCTTTTTGGGTAAAATGTTGGAGGGATATTGAGTTGTGGCCTGAGCTTACATTTATTTTCGAGTATGGTGTCAATATTAACGGTAAGAATATTTATCATTGACAGGGTATTCTTATAATGGCATGTTTGGGCTGTGTCAAACAGGTTAAGGTCAAATACCTGTGTAGCCAGTATATCACCATCATCTACCCCCGGGTTATACTTAAAAAGGTTGGTAATAAATTTATCCCTTCCCTGTATCAAACTCCAGTTCATTGGGCTTCGCCCACGGCCATAGGGCAAGGGGCGCGGGGAACCGTGCATACCAAAGGCACCAATACCCAAACGCAGCAATAGCCATTCCGGGATAAGCCTTTGCCATCCGATTACCAATAAGAGGTCGAAATTCTTTTTACTTAAAGCCTCTTTATCTTTCTCTGACGTAAGAGAATAAGAATCGCAAACATACAATTCAATGCTATGCTGCTGTGCAAATGCAGCAAGATCCATATATCCGGCTACTTTATTTTTTTCGGCATTTGGGGAATCTATCGTAATCAACAGGTCTATCCTGTATCCTTTGCTTAACAGTGCCGAGGCACATTCAAAAGTGGTGTCTTTGCAACCTGCAAATGCAATTCTTTTTTGATTATCAACCATTACCTGTATTTTTTTTTCCGTCCCAAAAACTTTTCAACTCTGTGTACAGATTATCTTCAAACTTTTCATTGTACCTAATTCTGAAATCATCTAAACAAACAGTGTCTTTTATATTTTCTTCGTTCCACCAGATAGGATGTACCAGTATGTGCATGTTCTCCCTTCTCTTATATTCGTCACTTTCCAGCGGGTGGCCAAAACGCCAGGTAGCCCGTGAATCAGATAAATATTTAAAGTTATTGACAAACACCGGCTCGTAAGAATGGGGATAATTTGACAACTCCAGCCGGTTAAAAAAATCAAGACTCAGCGGCCGGTGGAAACTAACGGAATCGAGCTTTACCTGGTAAAAATCCTGTAAAAAATCTATCTCCTGTTTTATCTGGTAAGACATTTGGGAGATGCTAAGGTTATCATACTTTGCAAAATCGAAGTGGAGGCCTATATAATGCTGCAACTCTATAATGCGCCGGATAATTTTCTCCTCTCTGCCGGAGAAAATATTGTAAAAAGGAGATCGTAAAAAAAGAAAGTAAACCGCCGAAACACCCAGCTCATGCTCAATTTCAGCCATTTCCAGAGCCTTTTCTAAAGATAAATCTATGTCGTGCCGAAGCAATACTTTTTTCTGTACCAGTTCGTTAGAAAACTTTATCTTGGAGAAACAGGTAAAACTGTAATCTTTCTTAAGTTCAGTAATCAGGCTCCGGTAATTGTTATAGGTAAGTTCTTTCATTTTAGTTTAACAGTTTCAGTAATTCATTTTTTATATTGTTGGCCGAATCCCCCTTCCCGAAAAAAGCAGGTTTATTTTGAGACTGATAGTTTAAGAAATTAGCCAGGCATTCCTGAATTTTCTTTCCATCATCAGCCACTTCAACAGACCATCCGGCACGTACAATATTCTTCCACCAGCTGTTTATTAACGGCACTATGGAAAATTTGCCGGCAAAATAAGCTTCCCTGATCACCCCGCCCGAATCTGTAATAACGCAGGAAGAAAGCATCAGTATAGAAGAAAAATCAATGTATGGCAGCGGTTCAAGCAGGGTAAAGGAGGCCTTTTTCATCAACTCCTTTATAGCAGTTGAAGACTCTACCAGTTTGTTGGTGCGTGGATGAACGGGCCATACCACATGCAATCCGGACTGTATTATCCCTTGCAGGATGTGGAGCAGCCTGTTTTCATCCAGCGTATTCTCTACCCGGTGGATGGTTAGTAAAACAAAATTATCCGGCAAGTTATAACGGACTTTTGCATCTGCGGAATTACGGGCAATTTTAGATTCGTTCATGCAATACAAATCATACATAGGATCTCCAACAAAGCACGTATTTACTATCCCTTCCTTTGCAAGGTTTTCAACAGCATCCTGTGTAGAACATAAATTCAAATCGCTGATATGGTCAACAATGACACGGTTGATTTCCTCCGGCACATGTTTTTTTTGATATATTCTTTCGCCAGCTTCTATATGCACCAGTGGAAGATAAAGCTTGGAAGCAACCAAACTTGCTGCCAGCGTGGAATCTGTATCACCATAGGTAAGCACAGCATCAGGCTTTTCGGCATCAATTATCTCTTCCAGTTTTATCATCATGTTTGCCGTCATTTTTGCATGAGACATACCACCGATGCTTAGGTTATAATCAGGATGAGGAATATTCAGTTCACTAAAAAATGAATCGGACATTTTGTAATCATAGTGCTGGCCTGTGTGTACTAAAACTTCTTTTAAAACCGTTCTTACCTGGTTTGACACAATTGCACACTTTACAAATTGAGGCCTTGCGCCAACTACTGTTAAAATTTTTTTCATTAAATATTGGTTTAAAATTTTTGTTTGCTGAACAGTAAAAGCCGTACGATTAACCAACTGGTTTTTAACTGGATTTTTATGTTGAAAGCAATAATCTAAAGGGAGTTAAAAATTACAGGTAAACTACTGATGGATCATAAGTATCTTTTCAAGGCAACTCTACTAAAAATATTTCCATCCAGATACCAAAGGATATCAGCCTCCAGTAAGTGTAGTCAAATGGCATTGCGCCTTTACACATTTCATCAAAATAGTGCAATGCTTCAGGCTTGATAATGCCTTTGGAATTTTTAATGGATTTTTCCAGCATAGCCCTGAACTCTTTTGTATGATCTGATTTAACCCATCTTTCTTCAGAAGTGATAAAGCCAATCTTGTCTTTTCGGTTCCTGATAACCGGGGGCAATAAGTCTTTAAGGCCATACAATAGTATTTTTTTTGTTTCCCCCAGGCCATCTAAATAATCTGCCGGCAACTGTGTGGTAAATTCCACCAGCCGGTAATCTAAAAAGGGCACTCTTGCTTCAACTGAGTTGGCCATAGACATCCGGTCTTCAAAACGCAGGTATTTTTGCAATGGAAAATACAACAGTTGCTTATGGGCCAGGTTGAATATACTCGAATTTTTATACGGCACTTTTTCGGCGGGGTTTACTTCCTTTGCTCCCAGTTTTTCCATTGAAATGAGGGACTTTAGTGTTTTATAGGACTTTGTCTTTTTGCTCAAATACCTCCTGATAAAACCAGGCACCAAAAAATAAAAGAGCCCTATGTAAGTGTCTATTAAGGGAGCTTTCAGGTGATTTTGATTGTTATTGATCTCGTAATTAAGCTTTTTGAATTTTAATTTTTTTAAGAGCTGCACCCACCTGAATTTCATAAAGGCTTCATAGCCGCTCAGGTATTCATCTGCCCCCTGGCCATTAATCAGCACTTTTACCTTATTATCCTTTGCAGATTTGTATACTTCGTAGGTGGCCAGCTCGCTCTGTGATTGGTTGGGTTCATCATTGTGCCATACGATATCATTAGACAGTTTAAATACACTATCCCCATTTGAGCCGATGAAATGGGCTTCTACTTTGGTCGCTTTCACCACTTCATCCATCCATTTCTTTTCATTGTACCGTTCATCAGCGGCACAGTAAGAAAAGGTTTTTTGAATATCCGTCTTTCCTTCTTCCTTGAGTAAATTATTTATTTCACAAACGATTGCTGTGGAATCAAGCCCTCCCGAAAGAGCAGAACCTACCGGCACATCGGAAATCAGGTGTTCGCTTACGGCATCTTTAAAATGAGTATTAAAGGATGTTGCGGCCTCTTCAAAAGTTCCTTTATAACCCTTATAGGCCGGAACATACCATTTTGTACAATTTACCCGCCCTGCTGCATCTTTGTTTATATCCTGAACGGAAGATTTGAAATAATGCCCCGGTGGAATATGAAATACGCCCTGGAACATGGTTTCATCAGAATGGTCGGTCATACTGTACATTAAATAATCAAAAGCCTTTTGGCTATTGAGTACAGCCTTCCAGCCGGGCAATGTTGTAAATTGTTTTATTTCACTGCCAAAACAAAAAGCCCCGTATGCAGGAGCCCAATAGTAAAAGGGCTTGATGCCGAAACGGTCTCTTGCCAGGAATATTTCCTGCGTATGGGAATCGTAAATGGAAAATGCCCACATCCCATTAAACTTAGCAAGGCAACCGGCACCCCACTGCATGTAGGCAGCCAGGATAATTTCGGTATCGGTTTGTGAAATAAATTGATGGCCCAGTGATTGCAATTCTTTTTTCAGCGCTTTGTAATTATAAATCTCCCCGTTAAATGTAATCCAGTAGCGCCCGTTGTTATAACACATCGGCAGGTGGCCAAATGGTGATAAATCAATAATGGATAGCCGCCGGTGGCCAAATGCCAATGTAAACTCCTGTGTGGACGTATTAATATCTTCAGACGGCCTGTAGGGCATATCGCAATGATATACATCAGCAGGGGTGTCTTTTCCGCCTAATACATGGGCGATATTCTGTTCATCAAATAAAAGGTACCCTTCACCATTAGGCCCCCGGTGGGTAATGATATCCGTCATGGCAAGTAAATCTGTTGCCTTGCAGGTTTTAGTTTTGTTGTTAATTATTCCGGAAATACCGCACATAATTTATTTTTTATTAGGTTTGATGAACAATGATTTACCCCTGGTAAATCAACGTAAAAAATAGGATTTTACTAAAATAGGTTTTAAAAATGGCCACCTGGTTTATTACAGGTTGTGTATTTGTTATTACTGATACGCTATCCAGGATTAATAACCGGCTTACTGTAAACCCGATTAAAGCAAGCTTATTATTTCCTGGTTTTTTTATGGCTCCCGGCAATTGCCGGGGAATCATTAAGGCTGTTAAGCGTTATTTTTCCTTAACGCTCATCTCCGAGCCAGACAAGAAATACCTGTCGCCTGTATAGGGGCATATATATTCGCCATTACCGGTCAATGGCAAACTGATCCTTTCCCCAAAACGGCTCATCCAGCCTATTTGCTTTGCGGGTACACCCACCATCAAAGCAAAGGCAGGCACCGCTTTATTGATCAAACTGCCTGCCCCCACAAAAGCATATTCGCCAATGGTAACACCGCATACAATGGTACAGTTGGCGCCAAGTGTGGCGCCTTTTTTCACCAGGGTGTCCCTGTATTCCTCCTTACGGGTAACGGCACTCCGTGGATTGTACACATTGGTAAATACCATACTGGGGCCGCAAAACACATCGTCTTCCAGTATTACATTGTCGTACACCGATACGTTGTTCTGAATCTTAACATTGTTGCCAATGGTTACCCTGTTGCCGATAAATACATTCTGGCCCAAAGAACATTTGCTGCCAATAACTGCGCCTCCGCATACATGCACCCAATGCCACACCCTGCTGCCTTCGCCAATCTGAGCGCCTTCATCTACAATTGCTGTTTCATGCCTGTTATAATTCATTAACCTTATTTTTTTAAGAAGGGGTGATAATCACCAACAAGGCCCAGCGGGGTTTGCGTGCGGATACTGCCTACCGTTTCAATGGCCACCCTGTTGGCTTCCAGGCCAAAACCTCCCCCTGCCAGGATATCCTCATATATCCTTGTATGCAGGTCGGTAAACCCGTCGGAAAATTCTATGTCTGCCCCATTCATGGTGAGCGAGCGGTAGGTTCGTTTACCGAGCGCTTTCAATTCAGCCGGGATATCATTGGCATCCACGGAGAGGAACCACCTTACCCTGGCTTTTTCATATTCTAAATATCCCCCTGTTTTAAATTCATCCCTGTAGTGCAGTTTATTATCCAGTAATTTTCCAAATACAAAATGCAGCATATCATAAAAATGGACCCCGATATTGGTAGCCACCCCTCCTGATTTTTTTTCATCCCCTTTCCAGGAATTAAAATACCATTTACCCCTTGAGGTAATGTAGGTAAGGTTTACGTCAAACTTTGTACCTGCCGGTGCGGCATCCACTTCCTTTTTTAATGCAATGATAGCAGGGTGCAAACGCAGCTGCAATACCGTATGTACTTTTTTGCCGGTATCTTTTTCTATTGCCTGCAATGCATCAATGTTCCAGTGGTTAAGCACTATGGGTTTTTCACAAATAGCATCTGAATTGCTGCGCAGGGCAAAACGAATGTGCGAATCGTGCAGGTAATTGGGTGAACAGATGGACACATAATCCACCGCATGGCCATCCTGCTGCCGGCGGAGTTTGTCAATATGCCTGTCGAACCTTTCAAATTCGGTAAAGAAATCTGCAGTGGGGAAATAGCTGTCTATTATGCCCACCGAATCGTTGGGATCAAATGCGGCTATCAAATCATTACCTGTATCTTTTATCGCTTTCATGTGCCGGGGTGCTATATAGCCTGCGGCTCCTATGAGTGTAAAATGTTTCATTATAGTGCTGGTGGATATTTTTTTAAACCCTGTTGCCCCCTGGTGAGCATTACCTGATCTTTTTTATAAAATTGGTAATGGTAGTTTTCAAGCCCGGCGGTATCCTGTCGGGCAGGGTGGACACAAACTCAAACTTCTTTTTTTCAGAAGCATATTTATCATGCAGCACTTCAGGCTTCTTTAAATAATCCTCCAGCATCTCACTTGTCCAGTTCATTTTTTTCAGGAAATACTGGCGGTCATCTTCCATTTCTTTTTGTGTTGGATAAGGAATGCCTTCTAAACCTTTCAATGCCTCTTCCCTGGATAATTGGCCGGATGCCACCAGGGTTGATAAGTGAATGATCCTTTTATCCACCCCAAATTTCCTGGGTAAAATATAGCCCTGGTAAAAACGGGTAAAGATAGATTCGTAATGCTTGTAGGGATAAGGCTTGTAGCTGAAATCCCTTTGTAATACTTCCAGGGCTTCATATTTATTATAAGGCAGGTAATCAAGAAAAGGACAAAGCTGTATCAGTTTGATATAATGGTACCATGCCCACTCATTGGTGCCAATGGATGGAAATGTTTTGATCTTTACGTTTCCAAAAGCTTTTGCCAGTGCTACGATATTTCTTTTATCAAGCTTATTCCAGCTCCAGCCTTCGGGCATCGGTATGCCTTCTGAGGCTTTGTTGTAGCCGGCTAAAATATAGCGCAGGCCATGCTTTGCTGCCTGGGCATACATTACCCCCAGCATGGCATTGTCATACAGCAATTCCACATCAATTACGTTGGCATCAAAAAATGCCTGCATCAGTTCCCGGTATTCATCCCAGTCAATTACATGGGTGTAAAGATCAACTCCAAGACCACGTACCAGGTTTTCAATATTGTTTTGTGCCAGTTCACTGTTCCAGCCATTGTCCATATGCACTGCCAGCGGGCGAAGGCCCAGTTTTTTTACCTGCACCAGCACCCATGAACTATCCACTCCACCCGATACCCCTACAATACAATCGTACTGCTTACCCTTTCCATTATTTTTTACTTTTTGTACAAAGGCTGCCAACTCCCTTTGCTGCTGTGCCGGATCTTTATGAATGATGTGTTTGGTTTGTTCTATAAAGGTGGTACAATAATTACAGATCCCGTTTTCATCAAATGTTACAAACGGAACTGTTTCATCCACCACACATCTAACACATATTTTTTTATTGCTCTTCATATTTTTAATTAATGGATGGTCTGCTGTTGCCCGCAAAAACGCTGACATGGTATTTTTTTATTCTTGCCTTTTTAAATACTGAAAAAAAACAGGCCATTTCCCAAAATCAATTTTGAATGACGCCTGTTGTATCATTTATATGCCTGCACCAAAAATTTACCAGTCGTTTTTACTGGTGGTATGCATGAATTTAAGCTGCCTCATTCTGTCTTTTTCCTCTTTGTGGGTATTAAATTTGCTTAGCTCCTGTTTGAATATTGAAAAGGGACTTTGCAACTTCCTTTTTTTAACCAGGGCATAAATAAAATTGTACAACGCTGTACTGGTGACAGAATAATATTTGAAAAAAAAGTCCGGAAGCGATTGATATGCTTTTATCAAACGCAGGTATTTTTGATGCTGGGGCAATAATGTTTCTTTTGCCTCCTTATAGATGGTATCAAATTCTTTCCGCTCGCTCTCAAAGTCAAAAAACCTGTACTCCAGGTTGACAGCAAAAACCCAGGAATACTTTTTCATTCCATTGATAAACGGGATACCGCCGGGAAACCAATTTACAAAAGCTGGGTTTTTCGTTTTATCGGTAATCAAATAACCTAATTTGAAAAGCGAAAAAAACTGGGCATATAAATAATAGGAGGAGGAGTTAATATTATTCTGTATGTTAAACCTGAAGGCCTCCACTGTACTTAACCTTATGGGTAACGCTTCTTTTGAAAACTGCATACTCATGAAAAAAAGATAGGTCTGCGGCCAGCAGGTAGCGATTGCATCTTCATAATATTCTTTGATTACCTGTAAACTAAGCTGGGTGTTGCAGATGGTTACTGCATTACCCATGTAGTAATAAAAATCTTCCGCACATTTTTTTAGAGTGATGTTTTCGCTGTGCTTTATTTTTTGCAATCCTTTTTGATTAAAAATAAATACGGGGGTTTGCGGATGGCTATTTAACTCTACCAGTATTTTCGGTAAAGCATCTTCCGGTATGGCATCATCATCGCCGATAAACCACCAGTATTTTGCCCTTGCTGTTTCTACGGATTTTAAAAGATTTTTTACAAACCCAATATTCTCTTTGTTATGATTTATCCTGAATGTGATGCCGGGGTAGGTATTTCCCAGTCCCGATAAATAGTCTCCGGTGCCGTCTGTAGAGTTATTGTTGGAAACCACTACTTCTACCTGCTCAAAAAGATGGCATCCTTTTATCTGCTCAGCAATAGCCCCAACTATCTCTTTCAGGTAATCTACCCTGTTATAAGTTGGTATACAAATACTCAGTTGCATTTAAAGATTTGATTTAAGGTTGAAATTAGATTTTCCCTTACAGCATCCGGCCTATTTTGCCAGGAATTTTTGAATTGTTTCTACTATGTAATCATAATGACTTTCCTCCAATCCCGGCCATACGCCCAGCCAAAAAGAATCATTCATTACAATATCCGTATTGGTAAGGTTACCAATTATTCGTTTATTGATGCCGGCATAAGCAGGTTGTTTGGTAAGGTTTCCTGCAAATAAAAGCCTTGTCCCTATTTTATTATCCTCCAGGTATCTTACGAGATCGTTCCGGTTCACTTTACCGCTATTCTTTATCGTTAGTAAAAATCCAAACCAGCTGGGATTGCTTCCGGGTGTTGGCTCCGGTAAAATAAAGACTTCTTCCAGCGGCTTCATTTTTTTGTATAAGGCAGCATAGTTTTCCCTGCGCCTTGCCACAAAAGCATCTGCCTTCTGCAACTGGCTAAGCCCTATTGCAGCCTGCATATCGGTAACTTTCAGGTTAAAGCCGATATGAGAATAGGTGTATTTATGATCATAGCCGCAGGGCATTTCGCCCAGGGTTTGATCGAATCGTTTCCCGCAGGTATTGTCTTTCCCGGGTTCGCACCAGCAATCCCTTCCCCAATCCCGGAAACTTTCTGCGATTTTTTTCAGGGATGCGTTATTGATCAATACCGCCCCACCTTCGCCCATAGTGATATGGTGAGCCGGGTAAAATGAGAGGGTGGCCAAATCACCGAATGTTCCCGTTTTTTTATTTTTATACGTTGCGCCCAGGCTGTCGCAATCGTCTTCTATTACCCACAGGTTATATTTTTTAGCCAGCTCCATCACCACATCCAGGTTAAAAGGGTTGCCAAGGGTATGTGCCAGCATGATGGCTTTGGTTTTGCTGCTGATCGCCTGCTCTATCAATCCGGCATTGATGTTATAGGTTGGAATTTCTATATCAACAAAAACAGGAATGCAACCATACTGGATCAACGGGTTAATGGTGGTAGGAAAACCGGCTGCCACCGTTATCACTTCATCGCCGGGCTGTATTGCCCTGTCGCCCAATTTAGGGGAAGTAAGTGCATAAAATGCAGTTAGGTTTGCGGAAGATCCTGAGTTTACCAGCAAAGAGAAACGGCTGCCGAAATATTGCGCTAATTTTTTTTCAAATTCAGCACCAAAGCGGCCTGTGGTAAGCCATCCGTCTAATACGGCATCTACGCCTGCAAGCAAATCGTCTGCATCCAATACCTTTCCGGTAACAGGGATATAATCCTCCCCCGGGCGGATTATTTTCCTGGTATTGCCATCCGCAATTTTCCTTAATTCAGAGAGGGTACCACCCAGGTTTTTATACTCCATCATCAATATTTTATTAAGATTTTTTCGAGTGATTGAAATTGAAATCCCTTAACCAGGGATTCTATTTTGCCTGCATCAAGCTGCAGATAAAGCATCGCCGTGTCGTTTCTTCCAGTGGTGTTGAAGCTGTTTTCGTCAACAGAAAAATCAAAAAAGTTCGCTACTTTATAAGCCAGCTCTTTTATGGTCATCCTGAAATCAGCCGGCATGTTGTATATACCCGCATCAAGCTGTTCCTTTATTGTAAAAATGATCTTTATCAAATCCCCAACATATAAATACTGCCTCACCTGGTTACCGTTGGTTAATGAAACTGGAAGTTTATTTTTTATACTTTTTACCAGGTAAGGTATCAGCCGGTTCTTATTTTCCTGCTCGCCATAAATTGTAGGGAGTATAAAATGTAAGTGCTTAAACTGCGGCTTACTATCGAACACGTATTTTGAAAAGAGGCGCTTTGAAACACAATAGGCATTGGGCACTTCATTGGCTGATAAAATGACTTCCTGCTCCGAAAATTTTTTATGCTCTGTATTGTTGCCAATCTCAAAATAAGAACCGAAGGTTACCAGGGTGCCCTGGTAATTATTTTCAACCAGGTATTCTGTCAGTTCAACCGGGAAAAAGGTATTGACAGCATATAATTTTTTTTTATCCACTTCCACCCCCGATTGTATGCCTGTACCAGCACAATAAAATATCAGCTCCCGGTCTAATAATTTTTCAAACGGAAAGGAAACCAATATATCGCCTGCTATGAACTCCTCATTTTTATTTTTGATACCAGCGGTCCTTCCAAAAGATAAAGTATTGAAATTATTATCCAGTGAATATTGCCTGAGGGCTGCACCCAAAAAACCTGATGAACCAATAATTGCCAGTTTCATTATTCTGCGGTATACTCCCGGATATTTTCTTCCAATAATAAAATAGCATCTGCAGGGTTATTGTTAAACTGCTTATACCAATTGAGGGTTAGTTCAATGGCCTCCCCTGCATTTAATTTGGGTTTCCAGTCCAATTCCTGCAAGGATTTATTGATGTCGAGATGCAGCAGGGTAGCCTCATGCCGGGCATTCAATATTTCCGGTGTATGGTAATTACCGCTTCCCCATATTTGTATTGATTTTTCTGCCAGCTCTTTTACGGTTAAATTATCCTCGGGGTAAGGGCCAAAATTATAAGCGGTGGCAAACTGTGCTGGATGTTGTGCCTGGTGTGCTGCTAAAACCAGGTAGCCGTGCAATGGTTCCAGCACATGCTGCCAGGGCCTTACTGCATTTGGGTTGCGTACAGTAATAGTTTCATTACGTGACAGTGCCTTTATAATATCCGGTATTATCCTGTCTGTAGCCCAGTCGCCACCACCAATCACATTACCTGCCCTTGCCACCGCAACAGATTTTTTATGCTGCTCATATTTTGAAGGATTAAAAAATGAATCCCGGTAAGAGCTGATCATTATTTCTGCTGCAGCCTTGCTGGCGCTGTAGGGATCGTAGCCGCCGAGTTTATCCTCTTCTTTATAAAACCAGGTTTTTTCATTATTATGATACACCTTATCGGTGGTAACCATTACTGCAACGCAGGGTTTTTCTACAAACCGCAGGGCATCCAGCAGGTGTGCTGAACCCATGGCATTCACTGCAAATGTTTCTACCGGTATTTCGTAAGAAAGGCGGACGAGAGGCTGTGCTGCCAGGTGAAAAATAAAATCCGGCTGAAAGGAAAGCAATTCTTTTTTTAACCGCTCTTTATCCCGCACATCTGCAATAACCGACTGGCAAAGGCTGTTTCCATTGATACTGTTATAGAGGTCGAAACTATTTTCCGGTTCCAGTGCATATCCTTTCACTTCTGCACCCAACTGGTGCAGCCAGGTGAGCAACCAGCTCCCTTTGAACCCGGTATGCCCTGTGAGGAAAACTTTTTTATCTTTAAAAACTTGTGCTAAAGAATTCATACTTACCAATTTTTCCAGGGTGCTTTGCCCGTTAACCATTCCTGTTCCAGTTCTGCCTTGTCCCTCAGCGTGTCCATAGGTTTCCAGTAACCCTCGTGTTTAAAAGCCATCATTTGTTTATTGGCAGCAATTTTTTCCATGGGTTCTTTTTCCCAAAATGTAGCATCGCTTTCTATGTAATCAAAAATGGATGGATTACAAACAAAAAAACCGGCATTGATCCATGCGCCATCGCCCTTTGGTTTTTCTGTAAAAGACAATACGTTGCCGGGTTCATCAACATTTAATGCCCCAAACCTTCCCGATGGCTGCACCGAAGTAACCGTGCAGGCTTTACCGTGCTGGTTATGGAAATTAACAAGGGCAGTAATGTTTACGTCTCCCACTCCATCGCCATAGGTAAGCAGGAAAGGATCATTGCCCGTATGTTTTTGGATACGTTTTATCCTGCCGCCGGTCATTGTGTTCACACCGGTATCTACCAGGGTGATGTTCCAGGGTTCGGCTTTTGAATCATGCACTTTTACACTGTTATCTGCCAGGTTGATGGTTACGTCTGACTGATGAAGAAAGTAATTGGCAAAATATTCTTTAATAACATAGCCTTTATATCCAAGGCAGATAATAAAATCATTGAAACCATGAGAGGAATAGATCTTCATGATGTGCCATATAATGGGCATCTCGCCAATTTCCACCATGGGTTTTGGTTTAAGAATGGTTTCTTCTGATAACCGGGTTCCCAATCCGCCTGCTAAAATGACTACTTTCAATTTGATAAAATTTTAAGGTGAAGTCCCTGATACCTGTTGTAAATCTTTACCTGTTGGCTATTGATTAAACAGTTGTAATAATTCATGGTACTTAGGGTAGGTGATCAATACTGCCCGGTGTGGGCCCTGGAATACAAAAAAAGCCCCTGCACTTACGGCACTTGCACCTGCATCAGTTGCTGCCTTAATATCTGCAAGGCTTCCTGCTCCGCCAACGGCTATCAATGGAACGTTCAATAATTTTGCTGCCTCCTGTATCAGTTCCGTATCCATTCCTTTCATCGTGCCGTCCCTGTCTACTGCATTCAAAACAATTTCTCCTGCCCCTGCATTTACGGCTTCCTGCATAAAGGCAGTCCATTTTTTATCCAGGGTTTTGCCGGTGGCGGCAGCATATAATTTTGGATGGCCCAACCAGTTTCTTTTTACATCTACAGAAACCAGGATACTTGAACTGCCCCATTTATCAGACAGGTTTTTTACCAACGACAAATCATCGAGTACAGCAGACTGCAGGCATATTTTTTCAATACCTGAGTTGAACAGCCGTTGAGCCTGCTCCATGGTACGTATGCCACCACCATAACTCAGCGGCATAAAACATTCGCTGGCAAACTGCTCAATCAAGGCATAGTTGGGCTCCTTCCGGTCTTTACTTGCTGTTATATCCAGCACCATCAGTTCATCCACTTCCTTATCATTAAAAATGCGGATCGCATTGATGGGGTCGCCCACATATTTGGGGTCGCTGAATTTGAGTGTTTTTACGAGGCCTCCATTGCGGAGCAACAGGCATGGTATTACCCTGTGTTTAAGCATTGGTCAGAGCGCTATAAAATGTTTTAATAATTCCATTCCAAAGCGATGGCTTTTTTCGGGATGAAACTGTGTTGCATAGATATTATCATGGCTGATGCATGCCGTAAATTCATAATCATGATTGGCGGTAGCCAATACATCTGCCGGGTTATTGCATACCACATGATAGGAGTGTACAAAATAAAACCGTTGTTCCTCTGCCGTATCTTCCAGGATGCCGTTTTGTTTTTTTACATGGATGGCATTCCAGCCCATGTGGGGTATTTTATTGGGGGAGCCGGCAGGGATACGAAAACGTTT
>JAYVUL010000108.1:0-12563 GCA_043787935.1 Chitinophagaceae bacterium
AAAGACATCAGCGAAAGCAGTGCTGCCGGTGTGGGAATTGATTGGTGTATTGCACCACAGATGGCACGGGAATTAACCGGTAATAAGATTACCATACAGGGTAACTTTGATCCCTCAAAATTATTGGGCACCATACCCGATATTAAAAAGGAAGTGAAAGCAATGATTGATGCTTTTGGGGTACAAAATTATATTGCGAATCTTGGTCATGGTATTACGCCAAATGTGCCGGTGGATAATGCAAGGGCATTTGTGGATGCCGTAAAAGAATACCGCAGTGAATAAGCATTTGTGAATTGTGACTATCGTTTTAGAAGGGTACTGCTTTATAGAGAACCCGCAATATATAATTGATAATAGAATGAACGTAAAAGAAAGCTGGATTTCTGTCATTCATCAACTACAGGATGAAATTTGTGCTGCGTTGGAAAAGGCAGATGGCAAAGCTGTTTTTGCAGAAGATAAATGGGAGAGGGCAGAAGGAGGCGGTGGTAAAACAAGAGTAATAGCGAACGGGAATGTGATTGAAAAAGGTGGTGTAAATACTTCCATCGTGTTTGGTGATGTTACAGCTGCCATGCGTGCCCAGCTTAAAAATTCTCCTAAGGCCGATGCAGGCGTAAACTGGTTTGCCTGCGGGTTGAGTATAGTCATTCATCCGGGTAATCCTTTTGTACCAACAGTACATTGTAACTACCGGATGTTTGAGTTGTATGATGAAACCGGTGAAGTGATTGACCGCTGGTTTGGTGGTGGTACAGATCTTACCCCTTACTATTTATTTGAGGAAGATGCCCGGCATTTTCACCAGGCTTACAAGGATACCTGCGACAGGTTCGATATATTGTTTTACCCGAAATTTAAGGAGCAGTGCGATAACTATTTTGTAAACTGGCACCGCAATGCAGAACGCAGGGGTATCGGTGGCATCTTTTATGATTACCAGCGGCCCGGAGAAACACAGGATGTGAAGTTCTGGATAAACTTTGCAAAGGCTTGCGGCGATACCTTTATTAAGGCATACATCCCTCTTGTGGAGAAAAGAAAAAACACGCCCTATACAGCGGAAAATAAACACTGGCAGGAAATAAGAAGAGGCCGTTATGTAGAATTTAATTTAGTGCATGACCGGGGTACTTTGTTTGGATTAAAAACCAACGGAAGGATAGAAAGTATTTTAATGAGCCTGCCGCCGACTGTACGGTTTGAATATAATTATCAGCCACCGCCCGGAAGCGAAGAAGATAAATTGCAGCAGGCTTGCCTGCATCCGGAAGATTGGCTGATGATGTCTGATGTATGATGTCTGATGTAGGATGTCTGATGTCTGATGTCTGATGTAGGATGTCCTTAGGTAGAAAAAGTTTACTTATGGATAGAAAAGAATTACAGAAACGAACAAAAAAGTTCCATGTAGATGTGATTAAAATTTGTGAAGCACTGCCAAAGAATGCCGCAGGATTTGAAACGGCAAAACAGTTGATCCGGTCAGCTGGTTCTGTGGGCGCTAATTACAGGGCATCGGTAAGAGCTAAATCGCCTGCAGACTTCATTTTTAAAATTGAAATTGTTTTGGAAGAAGCTGATGAAAGCCATTATTGGCTGGAGGTTGTGAAGGATGCAGGGTTGCTGCATGGGATTGAATTGGAAAGGCTTATAAAAGAAGCAAATGAACTAACGGCAATTTTTGCGGCCACAGACAAAACAAATAAAACCAAATTGAACCAATCAAAAGATAAATAGGTGTCTCCTTTCGAAGGAAATCAGCCATCAGCCATCCTAAATCAGCCATCAAATTATGTATTTACAAAGAAGAAACAGGATATTAAGAACAACACCTGCCATCAGAAATTTAGTGGCAGAAACTATCTTAACGCCCAATGATTTCATTGCGCCTTTATTCATTGAGGAAGGCAAAGATGTTGCCTTCCAGATTCCTTCTATGCCGGGGTATTACCGTTATTCGATTGACAATATGGTAAAAGAAGTAAAAGATTTGTGGAGTATGGGTATTAAAAGCGTGTTGCTTTTTGTAAAAGCCCCTGATGAACTCAAGGACAATACCGGCAGGGAAGCCTGGAACCCTGGTGGGCTGATGCAACGCAGCATCAAAGCCATTAAGGATGCGGTGCCGGAAATGTATGTGATGACGGATGTGGCCCTGGATCCTTATTCTTCTTATGGGCATGATGGGATTGTGGAGGATGGAGAAATAGTGAATGACCCTACCGTGGAAGCACTGGTAAAAATGAGCCTTAGCCATACAGCAGCGGGTGCCGATATGGTGGCACCCAGTGATATGATGGACGGAAGGATTGGTGCCATCAGGGAGGCGTTTGAAAAAAATAATTTTACCAGGACAGGCATCATGGCCTATAGTGCAAAATATGCCTCCTGTTTTTATGGCCCTTTCCGGGATGCACTGGATAGTGCCCCCGGGTTTGGCGATAAGAAAACCTACCAGATGGATTATGCCAACCGGATCGAGGCAGTAAAAGAAGCAATGATGGATGTGGAAGAAGGTGCAGACATTGTGATGGTGAAACCCGGGTTGCCTTACCTGGATATTGTAAGAGAGGTAAAAAATGCAGTAGACGTTCCGGTGAGTGTGTACAATATCAGCGGAGAATATGCCATGATAAAAGCAGCGGCTATGAAAGGCTGGATCAATGAAGACAAAGCGATTTTGGAAACGCTGACTTCGATGAAAAGAGCCGGCGCAGATTTGATTGCCACTTACTTTGCAAAAGATGCGGTGAAGCTGCTTGGGTAGTGGCACGATAAGAAACTAAAAGGCAAAGAAGCAAAGCTTTGCGTCCTGTACTTTAGTTGGCTTCTTTGCGTGAAAGGAATTATTGCGGGTAAAGGTGAATACAAAACTTCTGTACAAGTGTGCGACGCCACTGAAGAACAATAGTGAACTAATGCTGACTACAAAATAATTTTTCATGTATACAAAGAGTAAAGAACTTTTCGAAAGAGCACAACAGTCGATTCCCGGTGGGGTAAACTCTCCCGTTAGAGCATTCAAAAGCGTGGGCGGTACACCGGTGTTTATGCAGAAAGCCAAAGGGGCTTATTTGTACGATGTTGATGGAAATAAATACATTGATTACATCGCCTCCTGGGGGCCAATGATTTTAGGCCATGCGCATGAGCCCCTGGTAAAGGCGATACAGGAGTATGCAGCGTACTCCACTTCGTACGGTGCACCAACTGAGCTGGAAATTGATATGGCGGAACTCATCATCAGCATGGTGCCCAATGTGGACCTGATACGAATGGTAAGCAGCGGCACAGAGGCTTGTATGAGTGCCATCCGCCTGGCAAGAGGGTATACCGGCAGAAATAAGATCATCAAATTTGAGGGACATTACCATGGCCATGCTGATTCTTTTTTAGTGAAAGCGGGCAGCGGTATGGCTACACTTAATATTCAAACAGTGCCCGGTGTTACAGCAGGTGTAGCCAACGATACACTAACGGCAGCGTACAATGATACAGAAGCTGTACAAGAATTGGCAGCGAAATACAAAGGGAAAATAGCCGCTATCATCGTGGAACCTGTTGCAGGAAACATGGGCTGTATTTTGCCTGCGCCCGGCTTCCTCGAAGGCTTGAGAAAGTTGTGTGATGTGGAAGGTATCGTTTTTATTTTTGATGAGGTGATGACCGGCTTCAGGCTGGCCCCGGGTGGTGCACAGGAAAAGCTGCACATTAATGCAGACCTGGTGACCTATGGAAAAGTAATTGGCGGTGGGTTGCCGGTGGGTGCTTTTGGAGGAAAGAAAGAAATCATGCAGCACATTGCACCATTGGGAAATGTGTACCAGGCCGGTACTTTAAGCGGCAATCCCATTGCCATGATTGCGGGCTATACTTTACTGAAAGAATTAAAAAATAATCCTTCCTTATATAAAGAACTGGATGATAAAACGGAATACCTTCAGAAAGGCCTTGACCAGGTACTTAATGATTGGGGACTGCCTTATGTCATCAATCGCTTTGGCTCGATGATCAGTGTGCACTTTAGTGATCATCCTGTTACAGATTTTGCGACAGCTGCTTCAGCCAATAATGAGCTGTTTAAAAAATATTTTCATGCCATGCTCAGCAGGGGTGTTTATCTTCCGCCATCTGCTTTTGAAAGCTGGTTCCTCAACAATGCGCTTTCCTATGCTGATCTGGATGAAACCATCCGTAAAACAAAAGAAAGCCTGGAAGAGCTTTCCTGATCAATCCTCAGCGAAAACCCGTTGCTGAAATACAGGCTTACAAAAATATTCTGCAATAGTCTACTAATTTAGTAGGAAATCCCTATTTTTGTTTAAATGGTAAGCTGGAATTAAACCCAGATTTTGCAGTTGAAATCTATTACGAGAAAAAAATGCTTCAAACACAGGCATTTGCTTGATTTTTTGATCTCACCATAGTTCACTATGTTATCGACTAAAAAATCGGCTCAAACGCCTGTCTTTATTGCCTTTTTTCCTCTCATTACGATTCCCACTGCAAAATCCGGGTTAAAACTTTAGTATTTAAATATGTCAGACAGTATCGGCAACATTCCGGGTGAAAACAAACTGCCATCTGCAGGGGATTTCAATAACCTTTTTCCCATCTTCCTTAAATTAGAGCAGTTGTCGTTGCTGATTGTGGGTGGTGGATATGTTGGTATGGAAAAGCTCAATGCTGTTTTGCAAAATTCTCCCAAAACCAGGATCAAACTGGTGGCATCACAAATAAGTGATGAGATAAAATTATTGGTGAAGGATATTACTACCATTGAATTGATTGAAAGACCTTACCAGCCGGGTGATATTGATGGTGCAGATATAGTGATAGCAGCATTGAATGATAAAGCTGTGAGTGAGCAGGTAAGCATTGACGCAAAACAAAAAGGTAAGCTGGTAAACGTAGCCGATAAACCTGGGCTCTGTGATTTCTACCTCTCCTCGGTTGTGCAGAAGGGAAACCTCAAGATAGCCATTTCCACTAATGGCAAATCTCCCACAATAGCCAAAAGAATAAAGGAAGTTTTAAACGACTGCTTACCTGCTGAGTTGGATGATCTGTTATCCAGCATGCAAAAGATCCGCAATAAATTAAGTGGTGATTTTGCCGATAAGGTGAGGCAATTAAATAAGATCACTAAAAAATTGACAGAAGATTAATAGTTATGCAAACACATACACCGGAAGAAATAATTGAAGAGATCACCCATTCTCATGAAGTGATGTTAACAGCGCAGGAACTTACCCTATCCAGGCGCAAGGTGATCAATAAATATATGATCGCGGTGGCGGTAGTTGCCTTACTGGTTTTATTTACTTACTTTTTTTTATCCGCAGGCCAATTAACTGAACTGCAGTCGGCATTGCAAAAAGACAATTATTTATTTTACTGGATGTTGCTGGTGGGTTTTACTGCAGAAATTGTAGCAGGATCCATGGGTATGGGGTATGGTGTTATCTGCACCACCATCCTGTTGATATTAAATGTACCGCCGCCGGTTATCAGTGCCAGCATACATTCTGCAGAGTCCTTTACCAGTGCAGCAGGCTCTATCAGCCATTGGCAATTAGGCAATATCAATAAGAAACTGGCAAAAGCCCTGGCTATACCTGCAATCATCGGTGCTGTAATCGGCGCATTATTACTTTCGTATGTTGGTGAACGGTATGCAAAAGTTACCAAGCCTTTTATAGCTGTTTACAGCATGTACCTGGGAATAAGGATCTTGAAAAATGCCTTTAAAAAAAGAGAGATCAATGCGAAGAAGAAAGCTACAAAAATTACTGCACTGGCTTTGATTGGCGGATTCATCGACTCTTTTGGAGGAGGTGGCTGGGGGCCTTTGGTAACAGGCACGTTTATAAAAAATGGCCATACGCCAAGATATGTGATCGGTAGTTCTACGTTTGCAAAATGTATTCTTACCATGGCGAGTGCCGTTACTTTTATTTTTACCATAGGCATTCAACATTGGAATATTGTTGCAGGTTTGTTGATCGGGGGGATAGTTACTGCCCCTTTTTCTGCCATGCTGACTGCCTCGCTTCCTGCCAAAAAAATGTTTATTGCGGTGGGTATTGTGGTGATATTTTGCAGCCTCATTACCATTTTTAGATCAATTTTTTTGTAAGCCCCTGTCACCTAAAGGGGTGAAAGGGACAGAATACGTTTCCTGTTTTTGAACGCTGCATTTTATTTTCAATTAGGTTTCAGAGGAACAGTTTACCTTGATGAATGAAGGGTATACCTGAACGGCATAACAATTTTCAGCTTTATTATAGCTTACAGGGTATCAGACTAAAAACGAACTGATGGAAATAAGACCAACCTATTCTTTATCTGCCTTAATGAAATATTTTTTAAAGCTTGGTACCACAGGCTTTGGCGGTCCTGTTGCATTGGTTGGCTATATGCACAAAGATCTGGTAGAAGACCGCCAATGGATCTCCGAAGAAGAATATAAGCAGGGGCTGGCACTGGCACAGTTAATGCCCGGGCCTTTAGCTGCACAGTTAGCCATCTATCTTGGTTTTGTTCATCATCGTATTGCAGGAGCAACATTGGCAGGGCTTGCGTTTGTGTTACCTTCCTTTGTGATGGTGGTGTTGCTTGGCATGGCGTATAAATTATATGGCGGGTTGCCCTGGATGCAGGCAGTTTTTTATGGGGTAGGGGCTGCCGTTATAGGCATTATAGCGGTGAGCTCTTATAAGCTTACCGCCAAATCCATTGGTAAATTCAATTCTCAATCTTTTAAACAAAACTGGTTACTCTGGTTGTTTTATATTGTAGCAGCGGCGGTCACGTTTATTACCCAGCAGGAACAGGTGTTGTTATTTGTTGGCGCCGGGTTTGTTTACATGTTTGTAAAAGCACCTCCAAAATGGCTCAATAATAAAACGGCCAATTCATTTGTGCTGCTGCAAATTGGATTCTGGAATTATGAAGGATCAACACTAACAAAAATGGCTGTCTTTTTTGCCAAGGCAGGTGCCTTTGTTTTTGGAAGTGGCTTAGCCATTGTTCCATTTTTACATGCAGGTGTGGTAACAGAAAATCACTGGCTTACCGAATCACAGTTTGTTGATTCTGTTGCTGTGGCAATGATCACACCAGGCCCGGTTGTGATCACTGTTGGCTTTATCGGTTATTTGGTGGCCGGTTTTCCCGGCGCCACTGTAGCTGCTTTGGCCACCTTTTTTCCCTGTTATTTATTGACGGTATTGCCGGCACCTTACTTTAAAAAGATAGCAAAAAACCAATCCGTAAAGGCTTTTGTGGAGGGCATCACTGCAGCAGTTGTGGGAGCGTTGGTGGGGGCTGTTATTGTAATCGCCAGTAGAAGTATTTCAGATATTCCCACTGCACTGATAGCCCTGGCTACAATTGGTGCTTTAGTTTATGGCAAAAAAATCCAGGAGCCATACCTTATTGTCGTGGCTGCAATATTGGGTATTTTTATAAAGCTGGTTTTGTAATTATAATAACTATAAACCGGGAGAAAAAATATTTAAAATAAAACCCTATAAATGTGGTAGACTAATAAAAATCCTCTTATATTTGCAATCAAATCAGAAAATGACTTTATCTCCTTACATACCTGTTATCCTGATGATGCAACGATGTTGTTGCAGCTGATACGTTTTTTATTCCCCTTTTTTTAAATATAAAGTCTACTAAAATAATAGACTAATAGCTGGTCATTATAACAAACCAATATTATGAAAAGAAATATTTTACTCCTGGCATTTTTATTACCTTTTTATCTATTTGCACAGCTCAATGGCGCTGTGCTGTTAAGCGGTAAAGTAGTTAGCGAGAGCCATGAAGGCATTGCCTACGCAAGCTTAACTGTTAAGGGTTCTTCTGTGGGCACCCATACTGATTCCACCGGAAGGTTCTCACTGGTGATCAACCAAAAATTCCCTTTCAAAATAGTTATTTCTTCTATCGGATTTGCCCCGCAGGAAATAGAAATTAAGAATGGCAATTCAAGGATTGCGATACAGTTAAGCTCGCAAACATTTTTAGCAAATGAAGTGGTGGTAACTGCCAGCCGGGTTTCTGAAAAAATATTAAAAAGCCCGGTAAGTATTGAAAAGCTGGATATCCGGGCATTAAAGGAAACCCCTGCAGCATCTTTCTATGATGCCTTGGGTAATGTAAAAGGGGTACAGCTTACCACATCTTCCATCACTTTTAAAGTGCCCAATACAAGGGGCTTTAATATTCCCAACAATTTTCGTTTCCTGCAATTGGTGGATGGCATAGATATGCAGGCAGCTACACTGGGTGTGCCATTGGGTAATGTCATTGGCCCAACAGAACTGGATGTGCAAAGTATTGAAATTACTCCCGGTGTTGCATCAGCCCTTTACGGTATGAATGCGATCAACGGGCTGGCCAACCTGATCACCAAAGATCCATTCAAATCGCAGGGGCTGAGTGTATTTCAGCGTACGGGTGTAAATCATGTGGATGGAACAGACCATGGGGCTTCTGTACTTACCGAAACAGCTATACGTTATGCAAAAGCTTTTGGAAATAGATTTGCCTTTAAGATCAATGGCGGCTACCTGCAGGCCACGGACTGGATATCTGATACCCGACTGGATCAAAACCCCAATTCAAAAATCACAGCCAACCCTGGCTTCCCTTCTTTAAACGGAGAGAATAATGTAGCCTTTGATGGATGGAATAAATATGGCGATGATGCTTTGGCAGGAAGTAATACCGTTTCTATTACCGGACTCACTATTGACGGGCAGTCAAACAAGACACTAACGGTGGCCCGCACCGGTTACTGGGAAAAGGACCTGGTAGATCCCAAAGTAGATAATTTGAAGGCTGATCTTGCTTTGCTGTATCGTTTCACTCCTTCCACGCAACTCAGCTACACTTACCGCATTGGTAAAATGGATGGTGTTTTTCAAAGAGGTAATAAAGTAAAACTGGATAATGTAGTGGTACAAAATCATCAATTGGAATTAAAAGGAAGCAACTTTACCGTGAAGGCTTATGTTACAAAAGAAAATACAGGAGACTCTTATAACGTGAAGCCATTAGCGGATAATTTAGATTTATACACCGGCGGAAGTGGAAGTGTGTGGGGCAGTAAATTTAAAACTGCATTGAACAGTTATGCTGTCACCCACGGGGGGCTTTTAACCGCTGATAATTTAGCTGCAGCCACCCAGTTTGCCCGCCAGCAAGCAGATGCGGGCCGTGCGGAGCCCGGAACAGCACGTTTCAACAGTGTAAAAGATTCCATCATTAAGATCAATAACTGGGATATTAAATCCAGCGCCATTCCTAACGCACCGGTTACGGGTGGCGCTGCATTGATACAAAAAAGTAACCTCTTTCATGCAGAGGGGCAATGGGATTTGTCGAAGCAGGTAAGATACTTTAGCCTGCTGATTGGCGGAGATGCCAGGGTATATGAGCTGATACCTGATGGAAATAATTTTGTTGATTTTTCACGTCCTATTGCTGAAAGAAATACCGTACTTGCTGATGGAAGTTTTGGAAAGAATACCCTCTACAAAAAGTTTGGCGGGTTTGCGCAGGTAACTAAAACTTTCTTCCATGAAAAATTAAAACTGAATGGTTCTGTCCGTACCGATTACAACCCGGAGTTCAATGCTACGTTCACCCCAAGGATCGCAGCGGTATATACCCTGAAAGAAAATCATAATTTCCGCATCACCTTCCAGCAGGGCTATCGTTTCCCTGCTTTGTTTGAAGCATTGAGTTATGTAAATAACGGAAGGGTAAAAAGAGTGGGGATTTTACCCGTCATTAATGAAGGCCTTGGTTTTCGTGAAAACAGTTACACCCAGTCATCTGTAGCCGCTTTCAACTCAGCGGTAAAAGCAGCAGGTAATACTGATGCTGCAGCTTTGGCGAACAGGAATTTATTGAAGATCGCTAACCTGCCTGATGGCCGGCCTGAAGGAATTAAATCCTTTGAAGTGGGATACAAAACTGTATTGTTCAACAACCAACTGATCATTGATTATGATGCTTACTTAAATATTTATGATGGCTTTTTAGGACAGGTGCAGGTATTTGTTCCCATTAAAGAAACAGTTGGCAGCGATGCAGCAGTAATTGCCATGATTGACAGGAACAGGGATGTACAGCCGGCAAAACCAGCCACTACAACTGTTCCGGCCACCGCAGCCAGTAATGGGCAGGAACGTTACCGGGTATATACCAATGCAAAAAACAAGTACACTACTTACGGTTCATCACTCGGCGTTACTTATAATTTTTATAAAACCTTTGCTGTATCCGGTAATGTGAATTACAACAATATTAATAACAATGCCAATGCCGATCTGTTTGTTACTGGTTTCAACACTCCTAAATGGACGACCAACCTTTCGTTTGGCAACAGGGCCGTTACAAGAAATGCAGGTTTCAATGTTGTGTGGAAATGGCAGGATGCTTTCTTATGGGAAAGCCCGCTGGTGAATGGCGGTGTAAAAGCTATCAATAACCTGGATGCACAGATCACCTGGCGCTTACCTGCAGTGAAATCAACCATCAAATTTGGGGGCACCAATATTTTAAACAACCGGTACATTCAATATGCCGGCGGCCCAACCATTGGTGCGTTGTATTATGTGGCGATTACGGTGGATGGTTTACTGAATTAAATACAATATCGTTAGAATAATAATTTATTTATTCCATGAAAAGACGTAAAGGAATTTGCAATAAGGCGCAAACAAAGGGTACTATCAACCGTGCATCTTTGCCCCTTTATTTCTTTGTGTGAAATTTTCTTAAGGAAACGACATGGAATTAAAAATAGCTTTTTCACACAGAAAGCAATACCAAGTCTACAAGCGTCCCTGTTCCCAGGGAGGCTTATATTACAGCCACGTGGCCGAAGGGATAGGTTAAAGTCTGCAAAACTTTTTACGATGGTTCGAATCCATCCGTGGCGTCAAAAAAATAATATTGAGCAGTATTAATTAAGCTGAGCCTGGTTTAAAATTTTTCTTATTGCCTGCTTACCTATAATTTCACGTCTGCCTGCAGATCATATTTTGCTGGGAGAACTGATGTATAAGATTGCAATAACGCTTTTATTTTTTATTATTTCTTTTTTTGCCACAGGTCAAACTACTGTGAAGCATACCAACCTTATATGGTCTAATTATAGCAACAATATCAGGCTGGACGATAAATGGAGTATTGTGAGTGATGTGCAAATACGCACCAAAGATTGGTTGAGCCATTGGTCGCAGTTTGCACTTAGAAGCGGTGCGGTTTATAAACTGGCCGCAAAAATTTCTTTGGCAGCGGGCTTTACCTGGTTTGGGAACGTAGGGTATTTTAATAATGAACCTGTGGTAGCAAATGAATGGAGGCCGTGGGAGGATATAACCTTTCAAACAGGAATAGGGAAAAATATCTTTTTACAAAGAGTAAGGGTGGAGCAACGGTTTTTGCAAATCGTGGTATTGGGAAAAAAGACCAGTGAATATGAAAAGCGGCAACGTTTCAGATACCGTTTTGAATTTGGATTTCCGCTGTCCAATAAAAAAATGGAAATTCATTTGGGCAATGAGGTTATGGTAAACCTGAATTATATTTCTGATGATCGTTTTTTTGATCAGAACCGGACTTTTGCTTTCATTAATTACAAGCTTTCTCCCACCACATTATTTCAATTCCAGTATCTTAAGATATTTCAATGGCAGGGGGCAATTCATTTGATGGATAACCAGAATGTTTTCCGGTTTGGTATCCATCAGCAAATCAATACCGGTAAAATGGCAAAATAACAGGTGGTATTTAACAGGGATTGTTATTTACATCGCTGTTTAAATTTAAATAATTATGAAGTCTTTTATTATTGCTGCCTGTTTTCTATTTATGCAGCCTCCATTTTCAACTGCCCAAACCAAACAAACAGAAATTATCAACCGGCAACCAATACCGGAATATCAATGCCCTGCGTTTTTTCTTCTTTCAGCATTTTGACCTGCGGAAAAAGAAAGCCTGATCTTTTTCATGTGTAACTGACCTGTAAATATTACTTTCGCAAAAAGTTATTTATCAAAAAATCATATCAAATGAGTGAAGTAAAATTAACAACAGGTGAGATCCACACTAAAAAAGGGGTGATGAAATTTGAACTGTATGATGACGCTGCGCCGATAGCAGTGGCCAATTTTAAAAAACTGGTCAGCAGCGGTTTTTATAACGGGCTTACGTTTCACCGGGTAATACCCAATTTTATGATCCAGGGAGGTTGCCCTGATGGTACAGGTGCCGGTGGGCCGGGTTATTCCATTCAATGTGAAACAAAAGGGGATAAACAATACCACGACCGCGGCGTATTATCGATGGCTCACCGTGGGCCTAATACCGGTGGCTCGCAGTTTTTTATCTGCCACAGCCGTGCCAATACCAGCCATTTGGATGGTGTGCATACCTGCTTTGGAAAAGTAATTGAAGGCCTGGATGTGGTGGATGAGATAAGAGGGGGGGATGTAATGGAGAAAGTTATTTTGACATAAAGTGGTTTA
>JAYVUL010000109.1:0-13611 GCA_043787935.1 Chitinophagaceae bacterium
TATTCACAGGTGGGGAAACCTTGCTGAAATATTGTCGAACTTGGTATAGAGGGTTGAAAATGGGTTAAAAATGAAGGTTGATTTTGAAAGATATCATCCTTATCAAGTTTTACCCTATTCCTGAATTTGGGAATGGCATCCGGCAGATTAGCAAGACTGAGACTGCCCCTGGTAAGGCAATTCTCCTCTCCAATCCAAGCCCCCACAACTCCACTACCTCACTACCGTAAACACCACACCCGGCGATACCGTAACAGTTGCCCCTGGCATTACCGTAATACTCTGGCAACTGCTGTTGGTGGTAACCTGCACATTGCCGGAGCGGATCAATACATTGGTATTGGCATCGGGCACCTGGCCACAGCTCCAGTTGATAGGATTGTTCCATAAACTATTGGCGGCACCTGTCCATACATTTTCAAATTCAATTCTGTAGGCATTGCTGGTGCTGCTACCTGCAAGGCAGCGATAGAAGTATCCTGCAAAAGAAGTGGGCAAATTAGTGAGTGTAAGACTGTCTTTATCAACCCCGCTGTAATTGCTGTTGCTGCTGATGTCATTGAAGGCAGTGCCACCATCGGTACTAACCTGCCATTGATAGTTTGCACCTGCTACATTGCTCGTTAATACAATGCTGCTTCCGCCGCCGCACAGCCTGCTGCTGCGGCCCATATTGTTTCTAAAAATCCGAAAGCTGCTATCGCCGGTTGAAGACACAATTAATTCCGGCTTGCCATCATTATCCAAATCGGCTGCAATCATTTTCTGGGGATTGTTTACACTGCCATACTCTTTGGCTGCTGCAAAACTAATAGCACCTATAGTGCCGATATTTTTAAGTAACAATATCTTGCTATCACCATAACCACCGGCTACTGCCACATCCAGCTTACCATCGCCATCAGCATCTGTAATGCAGGCTGTGGTTACTCTTTGTAATGGGAGTGTTATTATTTGCGGTGTGGCTGGAAACTCAATATAGCCGCCATTAACACTGATATTCCTAAAAACAGATATGGAGCTGGAATTACCATCGGCAGATACCATATCCGTTTTGCCATCGCCATCCAGATCGCCAAATACAATATCATAACTTATTAATGAATTAGAGCCACCGGTGGGCTCATTCATAGCAAATGATATGGTACCGGGTGTGCTTTGATTATTAGCCAGTTGTATTTGCCTCATAAAGGAGCCATTCACATTGATAGCAATTGCCAGGTCAGGTTTTTGATCATTATTCAAATCAGTTGCATACGCACCGTAGGCATCCACCACCGGGTAATCCTGCCTTCCGCCAAAGGCGAGGTTGCCATAAGAAGAAGCATTCCTGATATAACTGAATTTACACCAGTTATCCAACCCAAAATTAGAGAAAGCCATATCGGGCCTTCCATCCCCGTCAAAATCTTTTACCGCCACCACCGTGGGATTGGTGCCTTCTGGACCATAAGGAGAGCCGGTTACCAAATCAACTTGGGGGGCAAATGAAATGCTATCCAACGTGCTGGTATTAATGAAAATACTGGCCCAGTTTTGCCCGGTATTTAATACCAGCAAATCCATTTTTCCATCGCCATTAAAATCGGCTGTAGCAGCATCGTAGCCGCTATAGCCCTGTGGTCCTACACTTATGTTGACAGGTGCAGCAAAGCTAATGTAATGGCTGTTGCTGGTGTTTTTATAGATGGATACAAAATTGGTGCTGCTGCCAAAATAATCATTTACCAAGGCAAGGTCTGTTTTGCCATCGCCATTAAAATCGGCGGCAGCAAAATCTTTTGGTTTATCCGAAACGGTGGTAAACTTTTGCGCCGAATCAAAAGACAAGGCCGAAAAACCAGCCATTGCCCCGGGAAAGGTTACAATAAAAGGTTTGGGCGAGCAACTGGTAAACCAATTATTGGTAACACATACTTCGCTGAAAGTAGCGCCACCAGGCACTGTTACCAGCAGCGTGCTATCGTTGCCAGAAACAATCGTGGCTTTTACCGCTCCAAAATAAACGATGTTGCTGGCAGGTGTTCGGTTGAACCGGGTGCCTTTAATGGTAACAAGGCTACCCATATTACCAAAAGCAGGTGAAATAGATTTTACTATGGGCCTGTTTTCTATAAACGTAAATCCGGCAATGGAATCACTGTTATTGAGGTTATCTTGTAAAGAGATATATCCGCTGTTGCCATTGCCTACTACGGCTTTGATAAGGGTATCACCTACAATAGAAAATGAAGTAGCCGCTACTGAACCAAATCTAATTAAGTTAATTCCTCTAAAATTTCTTCCCCGGATATTTACTGTGTCGCCTGTGGTGGCAGCGGTTGGGCTAAATGAATATAGCAGGGGTTGGTATGGAATAAAATTAAAATACCAAAGGTAGCTGCTGTCGTTGCCTTTATACACCGTAACCGGCCCCCCACTGCCATTGCCCACCACCGCTTTAATTAAAGTATCACTAATTACACTAAAAGATGCGGCAGCGCTGTCGCCAAAATAAACAGCCCGAACACCGATAAAATTAAATCCATGTAAATTAACAGTATCATTGGTAGTAGCTGCAGTAGGGTTAAATGAAAGCAGTATCGGCACATTAAAACCATACAAAGCAGCAGAGCCTTTTGTGGATTGTAAAAATACATACCCCGAAGCAGCCGAAGCTACAGTAGCCGTTATTAAAGTATCTGCATTAATGGTAAAAGAGCTGGCATTAATGTTGCCAAACCCCACATTGGTAACCCCAGTAAAATTCTCTCCCTTAATTTTTACAACCGTGCCTGCACTACCGCCGGTAGGGCTGTAAGAAAAAATTGCCGGACCGGTATAGGTGAACCCATTGGCGGTATCGTAGCCGCCGGGGCTGCCAATACCCACGTAGCCCGACATGCCATTGCCCACCACTGCCTTTATCACCGTATCGGAAAGGATAGAAATAGATACTGAAGATGAATCGCCAAAATACACTTCATCTACCGTGCTCAACAAGGAGCCCTTAATGGTAATAGTATCGCCATAATGACCACTCTGTGGGAAATAAGAACTGATATGTGGCGGCTCAATAAATATAAACCCTGGCAGGGATGCACTACCCACACTGGTAGTAACTTTTACAGCGCCGCTGGCACCTGCACCTACATAAGCAATAATTAAGGTATCACCATAAGCGTAAAAATAAAAGGCAGGCACTCCCCCAAAACTTACTGCTGTTATGTTGGTAAAGCCTCTGCCATTAATATTCACATAATTACCTTCAGCAGCACTTTGCGGCGTAAAAGAAGTAATAACAGGTGACTGCGCTTTTCCCTGTTGGAAAGCTAGTAAAATGAGCACCCAAAAAAACAACAATTTTTTTTGGGGTAGAGGGAAGCGTTTGTTAGTCAAGGTAAACTTATTTAAAAGTAAAAATAATGCCTTCTCTTCATTAAAAAAGCTTCGTTGAAATTTTCAATCTGCAATATGCAATACATGCTATGAAAGGAAGATTTTTTAACACTTAATAGAATAATACCTGAAAAGGAAAAAGAAGTACTTTGATACAACCACCAGTTGACAGTTGGAGCAAATAAGATACAATGGCAGGTTGCTTATTAATAAAAATTGGATAAAAGAAAATGACAGGTTTGGTGCTTAGCTAACCAAGCCACCCAAATGTTGCTATAGGGTAATAGCCGTACAGATGATAATTTAAAAACAATACGCTAATAAAAACCCCTAATCCCTTCTTACATGGTTGGTTTCCTCACCGGCTACACCATTAATCAGGAATTTAATTAGAAAGCATTGTAAGGATTTGTTTCAATAAAAAAAGACAATCCAATATTTTAAAATGTCATTATCTTTCTGCTACAAATTATACTGTTATGAAACATCTGCTCATTATACTGATAATATCTATTGCAGGCGCTGCATTTATAAAAAAAGAACAGGCCATCAACAAAGCCGAAAAAGAAAAAGCAACCATTGCTGACTTTAGAAATAAAATCGCCATTTCCTGCAGCCCCGATCTTTCGTCCATTGATTTTAGCAACCCTGCCAACAGCATCCCACTGCTGAAAGGCTGGGGCAGCTACCGTATGGCGGTAACGGTGAAGGATGACAGCGCCAATATTTATTTTCAGCAGGGCATCAATATGTATTATGGCTTTCACATTGTTGAAGCCCTGGCCTCATTTGAAAGAGCCATCCAGTTTGATGAAAACTTTGCCATGGGTTACTGGGGCAAGGCATTAGCCTACGGCCCCAACATCAACGACATGGGGTATTCGGCTTCTCCTGAAGCGATGGGATCAGTAAAAAAAGCATTGGCTTTATGCAGCAATAATACTTCCCTTGAAAAGGCATTGATCAATGCAATGAAAATCAGGTACAGTGCAGATACCACACAAAGCAGGGAACAGCTTAACCAGTTATATGCTGATGCCATGAAAAAAGTATACAGCGGTTTTCCCAACAGCGCCGATGCAGGGGCCTTATATGCGGATGCGCTGATGGTGCAGCACCCCTGGGACCTGTACGACAGGTATTACAATCCCAGGCCATGGACCCCACAAATTGTACAGGTGCTGGAACGGGTGGTAAAACGCTTCCCCAATAACCCCGGTGCCGGACACTATTATATCCATGCGGTAGAGGGTTCCAGCCATCCTGAAAAAGGTTTGGCAGTGGCAAACCGGCTTGGCTCAATGATGCCCGGGCTGTCGCACCTGGTTCATATGCCATCACATATTTATATCCGGTCGGGACATTACAATAAAGGAATTGAGGTGAACAAATCAGCCGTAAAAGATTATTACACTTACCTTGATCAATACCCTGCCGTGGTCAACAGCGCATTCCTCTACCTGATGCACAACCAGCACATGGAAGCCGCCTGCTCCATGATGGACGGACAGTACAAAAATGCCATGAAAACCGCAGCAGCAATGATTAAAAAAATTGACAGCAGCATGCTTGATGCGGGAGGATATTTTGGCACCGGCAGTCAATATATTTATCTCACGCCGCAGTTTATCCGGTTGCGCTTTGGTAAATGGGATGAAATATTGAAAGCACCCGTTGCCGCACCATCAAGAGTATATGCAAGCCTGCTTTCGCATTTTGCAAGGGGGATAGCATTTGCAAGAACACATCATTTGCAGGATGCAGCAAAAGAACTGCAGCAACTAAAGGATTCCATATCCAACCCACAACTAAGGGAAGCCCCACCGGCATTTAACCCGGGCATTGCCGGCGCACTGGTGGCGGAGAAAATTCTGGAGGGAGTAATTGCTGAAGAAAAAAATGAACTGAACACTGCCATAGCCTTGCTGAAAGATGCAGCGTATAAAGAAGATGGTATGCTGTACGGCGAACCAAGAGATTGGCTCCTGCCGGCAAGGCATTACCTGGCCAATGTTTTACTGAAAACAGGGCAGTACAAAGAAGCTGAAAAAATTTGCCGGGAAGACCTTGTCATCAATCCAAACAATCCCTGGGCATTAACCGGTTTGCTGAAATCCTTGGAAAAACAGGGCAAAAAAAATGAAGCCGCTGTAATATATCAACAGGCTAAAAAAGCTGTTGTAAGGGCTGATATCAAAATAACCAATACTGTTTTTTAACCTGCCTTAATTTAGGTAATATCAGCATCAAATAGCTGGTAAATGTTTACCCACTATTTGATGCAAAATGGACCGGTACTATTTTATACCAATAGATAGTAAGAAAGCTTTTGAATTAGGTTCCCTTCCTAAAAAACTGCGCAACATATCCATTTCCGTCCGCGTAGATCCTTTTTCCAATATTTCTTTGCGGTACTTCACTCCAAGGCTGTTGTTCATTACCCCATTTTCCTGGAACACAGAGAACATATCCTGGGCAAATACTTTAGACCACAGGTAGCCATAATAATTGGCGCCATACCCGTTGAGGTGGCCAAAACTGCAAATAAAATTACTGCCTTCAGGAAAAGGTATCTGGTTGATGGCAAAAATATCTTTGGAAGTTTGTAATATCCCTTTGTCTTTTATTGCTGCATATTTATCCTCAAAAGTAAGGTCAATGATGCCGAGGTATAACTGCCGCATGGTGCTGATACCGCTGTTAACCAGCTGCGCCTGCTTCATTTTATTGAACAGGGTTTCAGGCAAGGCCACCCCGGTTTTATAATGTTTGGCAAAAGTTTTTAGGGAGGCATATTCCCAACACCAGTTTTCCAGGAATTGTGAAGGCGCTTCCACAAAATCCCCTTTTACTCCAAATGGACCTTGCGCCGCAATATCGGCCCTGCCCAGCATAGAATGCACCAGGTGCCCAAATTCATGGAACAGGGTAATTACATCGCTATGATTAAGTAAGGAAGGTGTGGTGGCAGTAGCTTCGGGAAAGTTGCAAACAAGCGCCGACACGGGTAATACTTCCCTGCCGCCAGCCTTGCGGTACTGGCTGATGGGATAACAGGCAAAGTGGGTGTATTTATTAAGGCGTGGGTAAAGGTCAAGATAAAAGCTGCCAATTTTTTTACCCTCTTTCATCATTTCAAACTGCCGAACTTTGGTATCCCAAACCGATACTGGCGCTACCTCTTTTATCTTGATGCTAAACAACATTTCATACACACCAAACATTCCTTTAATGGTGTTGCTCATCTCAAAATATTCTTTTACCTCATCGGTGTTGAGCTGGTATTTCGTATCCAGTAATTTTTTGTTGTAATAACCGATATCCCACGCATATACGCTGTCAATTTCTTCAGGGTGCATCGTATGTTTCAATGTTTTTAACGTTTGTATTTCTTCGGTTACATGCGGGGTAAGTTTAGCCACCAGGTCGTTTTCAAAATTCCAAACGTTGACGGTTTTTTCTGCCATCTTATCTACCATTGCCTGGTCGGCATAACTTTTAAAACCAAGTTTTGCTGCAAGTACCTGCCTGTAATAAAACAGGCTGTCAAGTACTGCAATATTTTTAGGGAAAGCCCTGTTGTTGTAATGCATATACATGGTACGGCGGGTGCTGTTACTTTCTGCATATTGTGCTATCTTATTACTGTTGGGGCCATTCAGATACACCATGTAATTGCCGCTGGCCCTCTTCCATCCTGCCACCACTTCTGCGGGTACCCCTTTTAATTCGGCTTCTGTAAATTCAACGCTGTCCTTACTTTCTGCAATATTCTTATCAAACAAACTACCCAGTTCTATAATTTTTTTATTGATGGCCTCCAGTTCTTTCCTTGCCGCCGGAGGTAGCTTCATACCATTTTTCTCAAATGCCAGCAGTGTTTCTTTCAGGTATTTCTTTTGTGGAGCCAATAACAATTTTGCCACACCGGAATTTGCGAATTGTTTTATCGCCTTGTACAAGCCTTCGTTAAGGATGATATCGCTTGCATATAGCGACAGCTTATCATTTTCTTCAGTGGCTGCGTTACGGATACTGTCATCCGAATAGGTGGAGGATATCAGCCCAAGCTTCATCTGCAGCTCGGTGATATAATACTGCAATTCATCCAATGCCATCAGCGTATTGGCAATGGTTTGCCTGCCAACAGGCAACCCGCTTATTTTTTTTATCCGGGCGGCAGTACTTTCGATTGTAGCCGCTACCGCTTCTTTTATGCCTGGAGCAGATATTTTTTTAAATTCAACCGGTGCATTGGAATGAATAAATAAAGGGCCATTTCCTGGTACCTGCTGTGCCATTGCTGCACTATAGCAGAGGATAAATAGAATGAACGGTAATCTTTTTGTGTGGCGCATGTGTGAATGGTTTTAGTCTTTGTTGTTAACTGTATGAGACATCCTGCAATGTCTTATTTGAAATGATAAAGGTAAATGCTGAAGAACCTGAGCTAAGCCGAAAATCAGCTTTGGCTGGCTTCTGCACAAATTCCGTCCTTAAAAAAACGCTGCAATATATTGTTATTATTATAACCGGCATTAAAAATAAAGATAACCGGAAAAACTTCCTGTGCCAGGGAATGGCACTGCCTTATTCGAAAATGGTAAGACCCGGATACCGGCCAGCCACCTGCCAAAGTAAATTATGAAGGCCCCTGGCTGTATGAACAAGCTTATTCTTATATTCACATCCTCAAAAAAATGCAAACCGTTAAAAACAAATGCCAGCAATGAAAAATTTATTTATTCCAATACTTGCCGTTACAGCAGCCATTTCTATTTCTTCGTGCAACAACAATACGTCCGGCGATACCGCTGCCAGCGGCAAAAAAGATTCTGCTCAATCCTATATAGAAGAAAGACTGGCGGGTTTTGCCAGGGTGAAACTTACTGCTGACCTTTCCAAACTTTCGGCTAATGAAAAAAAAATGCTTCCGCTGCTGGTGCAGGCAGCAGACCTCATGAATGAATTGTACTGGCAGCAATGTTATGGCAATAAAGACAGCCTGCTCAAAGCCATTACAGATGAAAAAACAAAAGCATTCATTCAAATTAATTATGGCCCATGGGACAAATTAAACAGCGATACACCTTTTATTGCAGGAGTTGGGCCAAAGCCATTGGGGGCCGGATTTTACCCTGTTGGCATGACAAAAGAGGAACTGGATAAATCAACCCTTGCCGATAAACATGGCCAGTATTCCATCATTCGCAGGAACAGTGCAGGAAAACTGGTTTCGATCCCTTACCATATAGCGTATAAAGAACCATTGCAAAAAGCGGCGGCCTTATTGAACCAGGCTGCTGAACTGGCTGAGGATCCGGCATTGAAAAAATATTTACAACTCCGTGCCAAAGCATTGACCACAGACAATTATAACCCCAGTGATATTGCCTGGCTCGATATGAAAAACAACGGCATTGATATTGTGATTGGCGCAATTGAAAATTATGAAGACGGCTTATACAATTCCCGCAATGCCTTTGAATCTTATGTACTGATAAAAGATAAAGAATGGAGCCAGCGGCTGGCAAAGTATGTATCCATGCTGCCTGAATTGCAGGAGGGCATTCCGGTAGATGCCAAATACAAAACAGAAAAGCCAGGCACCTCATCCGATCTGAATGCCTACAATGTGGTGTACTATGCCGGCCAATGCAACAGTGGTGGAAAAACAATTGCCGTAAATCTTCCTAACGATGAAGAGTTGCAGAAAACAAAAGGTACCCGCCGCCTGCAACTCAAAAATACCATGCAGGCAAAATTTGATCAGATCATGATGCCGATAGCAAAAGAACTTATAGACCCGTCTCAGTTGCCGCAGGTGCAGTTTGATGCTTTTTTTGCTGATGTAATGTTTCATGAAGTGGCTCACGGGCTTGGCATAAAAAATACCATCACCGGCAAAGGAACAGTGAGAGCTGCCTTGCAGGAACAAAGTTCGTGGCTGGAAGAAGCAAAAGCGGATATCCTTGGGCTTTATATGGTTACAAAACTGGTAGAGAAAAAAGAGCTGCCCGGCCCGATTGAAAATTATTATACCACTTTTATGGCGGGCATCCTCCGTTCGGTTCGCTTTGGTGCAGGTGAGGCACATGGAAAAGCCAATATGCTTGCCTTTAATTTCTTCCAGGAAAAAGGAGCGTTTGAAAAAACTGCCGGTGGCCACTACAAAATTGATTTTGAAAAATTCCGGGTAGCCATGAATGAACTAAGCAACCTTATCCTTACGCTGCAGGGCAATGGCGATAAACCTGCCGTAGAAGCGCTGCAGAAAAGCAAGGCAATGGTAAACCCCGGTTTACAAAAAGACCTTGATCAGCTTCGCCAGAAGCATATCCCGGTGGATGTTATTTTTGAACAGGGAACAACGGTTTTAGGATTATAGCATACACTGTATGGCTTTTAGTTTGTAAAATATATTGTCCGGCTAAATGGTTGAAACTATTATTGCGTCTATTTTACCTCACCCTAACTTCTCTTCTTTGGAGAGGGGTTAGAACCCTTTACCAAAATAGTCTTAGCTATTTGCAGGAATTTCATCCGGACAATATAGTTTGTAAAAACTTTTTTATTCCTGGGCATTATTGGTATGCTTTAGATACTATGCGTCAACTCCATGCAGTATAAAAGCCTTTAAGGAAGTAAAGGCAGGCAGTTGTAGTAAACTGTTCCCTGGCCAAATTAACGGAGGATAAACTGAAAGAAGAATATCCAATGCTGGTTTACGACAACCAAACAACTCCCGAATATTTCCTGGTTCATCTTACCATACGCCTCGCCTGTCACCCGGGGCAAATCAATTACCAACGGCGGTCATTGCACGTTTGAGTACCTCCGTATAATTAAAATTCAGGCTCCCGCCTATTGAAGATTGCTACCACTCCTTTCCAAAAATCGGGTTATCCCATCTTGATTCAATAAGTAGTTCCAAGCCCGCCTCACCAAACGGGCAGGGACTACATTGGCACCTTAGAAGGTATTATACCGATATAAAAGGCATTGGGCGCCCAAGAATTAATACTGGTATAATCGGTATTAGATATTTCCTATTCATTAAAGCAAAAAGATTTAATTGATAAGGTGGCGCTGCCCTCTTACTTTATTTTTTCCAATCAATTCGTTCCACACCAGGGTATTCCATTTTTTGAGTAATATTTCCATTAAAAGGAAAATTAGGCAGAAGCTATTGAATATATAGTAATGATTATCAATTACTTACAGGTTGGCACAGGTATGGGGTTAACAGTTTCAGATTCAACTGAAAAAATAATCACCCACCCTAAAAGAAAACAACATGGAAAACAACTGGTACTTAATCTGCACAAAACAATTTCAGGAAAAAAAAGTAGCTGAATCATTGACAAAAAAAGGAATTGAAAACTACTGCCCCTTCACAAATGTGGAGAAAAAATTAAGTGCCTGCAGGAAAATAACAGCGCATCTTCCACTTTTCAGTTCCTATGTTTTTGTACACATCACTGAAGAGGAGATCAACTCGGTAAGGAAAATCCCTAATGTAATCAATATGGTTTACTGGAAATCAAAACCAGCAGTTATTGACCAGCAGGAAATAAACAGCATCCGGATGATGACGGATAATTATTCGAGTATTAAACTGGAAAAAACACCTGTAGGGATAACTGAAAAAGTTAACATTATGGAAGAAAATACCAACAATTATGATAACAGCGTTTTAACCATCAGGCATAAAGGGCTTACCGTTACGCTTCCTTCCTTAGGATTTAGAATGACAGCACAAAGAGAAAACAGCTACACTAAAGAAACGAAAAAGGAAGTTGCACCAGCTACTTCTTTACTTAAAAAATTGAACCCATTATTCCTGTTTGGTTTTTAAGATTACCCGGGTGTACAAAGTACTGTTACAATTCAGGCACAGGAAGTTTTGCAGCGCCGATATACAAGGATCATGAATTTTTACATTTTTCAACACACAAAAAGTACGCTAAAATTATTTTTCAGATACCCTCCTATCTTCCTACTTTCGCCAAAATAATTGGCAAACTACATTATGTACAAAGCAGTTTTTATAGATATGGATGGCACCCTGCTCAGAAAAGACCACACGGTAAGCAAGGCGACGGTAAAGGCCATCCAGCAATTAATACAGCAGGGCATATTAGTAGTGCCGGTTTCAGCAAGGCCACTCCATGGCATATTGCCCATTACCAATAATTTTTTACCCCTGGATGCTCCTGTAGTAAGCCTGAATGGCAGCTACATTTACCAGGATCAAACGATTACCTGCAATATAAATGTTTCCCTCACTGATACACAGGGCGTGCATGATGTTATTGAAAGCCGCCCGGTATCAGCTATGTATTACAGCCAGATGGAATGGTATGCATACCCCACCACCGAGGCAACAAAAAAAGAGCAGCGCATTACACCCGTGCCCATTACCATACAGCCTTTTCAGCAAACCATTGCTGCATGGGAGCAACAACAAACCGGCCCCAATAAAATATTGATTGCAGGCAACGAAAAACTCATCCTTTCGATTGAGGAAGAATTACTGGTAAAATATAAAGGCCGGTTGAACATTTACAAATCGCAGCCAAAATACCTTGAAGTGATGCATATTGAGGCCTCCAAATCAAAGGCCATCCAGTTTTTGATGGCACAATACGGTTTGCACCGGCATGAAATTGTTGCCATTGGCGACAACTATAATGATAAAGGCATGATCGAATTTGCAGGGGCAGGCGTGGCTATGGGCAATGCACCGGATGCCATAAAAGAAGTGGCGGATTATGTAACGGATACCAATAATAACGATGGCGTGGCAAAAGCACTAAATCATTTTTTTGCCTGACCTTCAACAGTCAACTTCAAACATTCTGTCAATTAAAAGATCAGCAGTAAACTCTTAACCGTAACCTGTACCCTAATCAGCAATTCCATTTTTTACAGCAAACATTACCAGCCCGGCCATATTACGAACACCTACTTTTTCTATCAGGCGCTGCCTGATGCCCTCCACAGAACGCGGGCTTAAAAATATTTCTTTGGCAATTTCAGTTGCGGTTTTTTCCTCACAAATCATTTTTAAAACTTCCAGTTCCCTTTCGGTGAGTTCTATATCCTGGTTAAAGGATGGTTTGATCTGGTTTTTGATCACCAGTTTTTTCAGCAGCGCTTTATTCACGAGGTCATTAAAGTAATAACCGTTTTCGGTAACGCAATAAATGGCTTTGCTTATTTCTTCCGGCTCTGCATTTTTCAGCAGGTAGCCATTGGCACCAATTTCCATCAGGTGAATGATGAACTTGTCATCGTCGTACATCGTTACTACAAGTACCTTCAAATCCGGGTACAGTTTCCTGATCTGCTTCGTAGCTTCCATGCCATCCATGATGGGCATCTTCAGGTCCATAATCACCACATCGGGCATCGATTGTGGCAGCGCAGCCAGCAAGTCTTCGCCATTATCTGCTTCCAGCATCACCTCAAAATTATCCTCCGTACCCAGGCCTACTTTAAGCCCGTCCCTGAATATTTTATAATCATCTGCAATGGCAATTTTTATCCGGTGCTCCATAATATTTATTTTTTAGGGATGGTAAGGGAAATGCTGAACCCATTGGTTGTTTTTCCAAAGGCGATATTGCCTTTCAATAAGATCAGCCTGTTCTGGATATTTCGCAGCCCCATGCCGTCAGTTTTAAAACGAAGTGCTTCAAATCCTTTCTGGGTAAGGCCATCGCCATTATGCTCTATCTTGATGGACAACAAGTTGCTGGCAGCATGGCTGCTCACAATCAACTGCGTTGGCCGGGCATGCTTCAGGATATTTTGTATCAGTTCCTGCACCAGGCGGTACGTACTGATGTCGTCTTCCGCATCTTTGGTAACATAGGTATCATCCAAATTTACGGTGGTATGTATCATACTGCCGGCAGTCATTTTTACAAAATGCCGGATGGCTTCATTCAGCCCAAATTCTTTTAAAATATTGGAATGCAGGCTATGGGATATGGAGCGTACCTTCTGTATCGCCTCATCCAGCAGTTCTTTTGATTTGCTGTGCAGTTGTGCTTCTTTTTCCGAAAGGGTATTGCTGTTAATCCCTGCCACATGCAGTTTGGCTGCAGATAAAATAGCCCCCACTTCATCATGCAACTGTTCGGCTATGCGGTGCCGTTCGGTTTCCTCACTTCTTACCGCACTTTCTATCAACTGGTTTTGTTGTTCTTCCCTCAATTGCTGAAT
>JAYVUL010000110.1:0-2708 GCA_043787935.1 Chitinophagaceae bacterium
GCCACCCTGATATTTTTCTCCTGCAGTGCATTGATTATTGTTGTGTACAACTGCTCAAATATCTCAACAGTTGTACCGTTACCAATTGTCTTCTTCCACACATCATTGATGCCCACATAAACCACCACGATAGCAGGGTTTTCGTTTAGCACGTCCTTCTCCATTCGCCTGTAGAGGTCATCCACTTTATTTCCACCCACTCCGGCACCAACCAGGTTATATTTATTGGTTTCGCCGCTACCCGGCAGCGCTTTTTGGATGAGGTTGATATATCCCCCGGCATGTATCCCCTGCTCAGTGATGGAGTCGCCGAAGAATACAATTTTTATTTTATTCCGTGTTGAAAAGATCATTACAATAAAGATAAGAAGCAAAATTATTGAACATCCTGTTATCACTTTCATAAGTGCAGCAATTTTACGCTTTTTTCCAGGTAACAGTTCTCCTCAGCCCATTTTTTTGTCCTGAAAAAAAACAATACTTATTACTGACAGTCATACCAGGAAAAGTTCCTTTCTGTTCTGATGAAAATAATTTTGGTGCTTTGTGAAATGGACAGGTTTTAAAATTTCAATCTTTTAATTTTACAACTCCTTTTTCTTTTACAACCCCACCGCACAATTTGCAGCAATTATCACTTGAGTGCTATTCCAAAATAGCAGATTTAAAATATTCCTTTTTATCATTTCAATTTATCCAGGTATTTCATATTTTCTTTCATACTTTCCATAGGGCTACTGCTGTATTCCTCCTGTTCAATAAAAAAATACTTCATCCCTGCAAGGCTGGCATTATGGAGCAAGGTTGGAATATCGAGGCTCCCCTTGCCAAATTCTACACTATGCTTTTTTATCAAATCCATATCATTCAAATGCCACAATGGAAAGCGACCGGGGAATTTTTTAAAGTATCGCAGGGGGTCATTACCGGTGGCAACCACCCAGCCTGCATCAAGTTCCATGTGCACCAATGAGGCTTCTGTATTTTTAACCCGGATTTTGCAGTGGGAATCGTAATGAGAGGAAAAAAGGCAAAAAAGACAGGCGTTTGGGCCGGTTTTTTGGTCGAAAACATAGTGAACTACGGTGAGATCAAAAAATCAAGCAAATGCCTGTGTTTGAAGCATTTTTTTCTCTTAATAGATTTCAACTGCAAAATCTGGGTTTAATCAGAACATCATACAGCACTTTCCCATTATCCTGTTCAAATTCATAATCATGATTGTGATAACCAAATTTCAGGTTTACGCTTTTACATTCTTCTCCAGATTGATTAAATATAGCTGCGGCTTTTTTATAATGATCCACTGTCTGTGCGCCAGCTGATAACCGTCATCTAACTGCCGGGAGAATGCATTGATTTCCATTTATGCCGGGGGCTCCAGCGTATCAAAAACCTGTTTGTCCTGCACTGGTAAATGAACTTCTGCTTTCACGTTTGATTTATGGTGCCAATTACAATTGATAGTACTTACGGGTTCTTTATGGCACCTTCTTTACACTTACCATTTAATATTCTTTTCAATGAACTTTATTAACGCATCCGCCAGTATTTTCTGTTCACTGGTTTTTGGGTGTCCGGGGGTTGCTTTGTAAGGTACAAAAAACGGGAGAATTTTTTTATCCTGTAACTGCTGCACTGCAGATTTTACATATCCTGGCCATACAGAACCGGTGCTCATTATATCCATATTCCCCAGCATGCAGATTATTTGAGCCTGGGGGTATTCTTGCCTTACCCTTTGCACAAAACTTTTATACGCTTCAATGATGAATGTACTGTCGGGAGCTTTTGTGCCGAAGTTTCTTATGAACTGCTGATGCATTGGCATGTTTACAAACCAATAATCATTCTGCAATAAATTGATCACCACCACATCAGGTGTATAGGCTGAAAAATTCCATTTACTGTTTTCGTCAAACGGATCTAACCTGTAGTACATTTCCCGCATCAGCAAAGGAAACCAGCTAATAGTAATACCGATTCCACTTTTAGCCGTGTAATGAGCGGCTGCATTAAAATGCCTTGCTGTGCGTGCCGCATAGGCATCATAGCTGTTTTCATAAAAACCAATGGGTGAATCACCAGTGTAATCTTCTATGGCATATCCGCAGGTAATGGAGTTGCCAAAAAATTCAATTTTTCGTTTAGGCTTATCTGATGGGGGGCGTAATTTTGTTTTACTGCTAATTTCAAACCCGTAAAAATAGGTTTTACCCTTATCCCATTCCGTACGTTTGAACAATTCAAGAGAATGATTTCCCCGGGACAGTCCTTCTGCCAGCAGGTAAGTTTTTTGCATTGTGTCAAAATGAATTTTGCTGATGACCTTATTATCAACAATGATATTGTAATAATTAGCAGTATCCGTTTCTTTAAAACGGCCCGATACTGAGGTGCCGGTAAAATTAATTTTCACGGCGGTGCCACTCCACATCAGCACGGCTGCATCACTTGTAAAAGCTACCCTGCCTTCATACACAATTTCCTTATCACTAAACGGAACAAATAGATATTGGTTGCACCCTCCAATGGCAAAAAGCAGGAAAAAAACAGCTAAAAAGTAAATACTTTTAAGCATAAAAATGATTTTATGAAATGTAGGTTTTACCAACTCATAATTTTTCTAATAAAGGCTGATAATTCATTTGCCATTAACTTATGCTCTTCCAGATCAGGATGGCCATCACAGCCATGATGAAATTGCC
>JAYVUL010000111.1:0-2728 GCA_043787935.1 Chitinophagaceae bacterium
GGGTATAAGGATAAAAATTATTTTGTCACTTGTTTTAATGAACTTGCATTTCTAAATTAATCATACTATGTTTCTCATTGTACTGGGCATTATCATCATGATTGCCGTTACCGCTATTGCCAAAACAAATCCACCGGTTGCAAAATTTGCAGGTGCCGGCCGTTTGGTTGGTTTGCTTTTTATATTACTGGGCATCTCTACCTCCTGTGTAAAACAAATTGATGCAGGTGAAGTGGGGGTAAAAGTATTGTTTGGAAGTGTCCAGAATGACATCATGGCCAGTGGCCTTCATTTTATCAATCCTTTGCTGGATGTAAAAAAACTGGATGTAAAAACCCAAAACTATACCATGAGTGGTGTGCATGATGAAGGCAATAAAGCCGGGGATGATGCCATCAGGGTATTAACGAGTGACGGGTTGGAAGTAACGATAGACCTGACCGTTTTATACCGGGTGGTTTCAACTGATGCGCCCAGGTTATTAAGGGAAACCGGCGATGATTTCCGGGATAAGATAGTGCGGCCTATCACCAGGACCAAGATAAGGGACAATGCCGTGTACTACCAGGCAGTAGACCTGTTCGGCAATAAAAGAGATGAATTTCAGCAGCGTATTTATAAAAGTATTGAAGATGATTTTAGAAAACGGGGACTGATGCTGGAACAACTGCTGGTAAGAAATATCACCCTGCCCAATTCAGTAAAAGCCTCCATCGAATCTAAAATAAATGCGGAGCAGGATGCAAAAAAAATGGAGTTTGTTTTACAAAAAGAAAAGCAGGAAGCAGAAAGAAAAAGAGTGGAGGCGCAGGGTATAGCCGACTATCAGCGGATCATCAATACCGGCCTTACCGACCAGCAATTGCAATACGAACAGATTAAAGCTATGAAGGAACTGGCACTCAGCCAGAATGCCAAAGTGATTGTGATGGGTAAAGGCAATACGCCGTTGATCATTGATGGAAAACAGTAAATAAATATTTGCTTTTTCGGTAGCAGCTGCCTCAAATACAGGAGGTAGCGGTCAGCATAAATAGCCATATTCCTGAAATAAAAATCTTGACGACCATGAAAAAAACAACACTAATAATTGTTGCATTTACGCTAACATTTGCGCTTGGTTTCGCTTTTAATTCAATCATATCAAAAAATAGTAACAGCCAGCCTGCAATAAAAAAAGTAACAGGAATTGGTGGAATTTTTTTCAAGTGTAAAGACCCGAAAAAAATGAGAGAGTGGTATAAAACTAATCTTGGAATAAATACTAATCAGTATGGAGCCGTTTTTGAATGGAGACAAGGGGCTGATACTACCCAAAAAGGATTTACTCAATGGAGTCCATTTACAGACAAAACCAGGTATTTTGAACCTTCAACTAAGGACTTTATGATTAATTACAGGGTAGATAATATAGAAGGACTCGTTGATCAGTTTAAAAAAGAAGGTGTAGAAATTGTAGATACAATTGAAAGAGTTGAATACGGCAAATTTGTTCATATTATGGACATAGAGGGCAATAAAATTGAATTATGGGAACCAAACGACATAGAATTTGAAAAACTTGGTGTGAAGATAGGTGCTAAGACGACAAAATAATTTGGTAATGCTGAACCCCTGCGAACATGGATTTTGTTCAGGTGTGGCTGCACGGAGGTTCATCAGCAGCAGTTATTGGCCGACGAATTTCTTCCACAACTGCAATAAAGGCCCCGATTGTTGTACACATTGGATCCGCCCTTACCAGGCATTTTTAAAATGAAAAAAAAAGTTGTTGATTAGCTTACTTTAAAGACAATTTTATATATTGAGGCCACCACAAACACTGATGGTTTGCCCGGTAATATAACTGCTTAATTCACTCGCCAAAAACAAGGTCACGTTGGCAATATCTTCCGTACTGGCAAAGCGGCCCAACGGGATACCGGCTTTGTATTTATCAGCGGCTGCCCCATCTTGCAGGTAACTTGTCATGTCTGTTTCTACAAAACCCGGGGCAATGGCATTACAGCGGATATTGCGGCTGCCCAATTCCTTTGCAACAGATTTAGTAAAGCCAATCACCCCCGCTTTGCTGGCCGCATAGCTGCTCTGGCCGGCATTACCCATTTCTCCAATCACACTGCTCATGTTGATGATACTTCCGCTTCTCGCTTTCATCATAGGGCGTATCACCTGCCTGGTCATGTTGAATACGCTTTTTAAATTCACCTGCATCACATCATCCCATTGTTCGGGTGTCATCCGCAATAATAAATTGTCCTTTGAAATACCTGCATTGTTTACACAGATATCTACCTGGCCAAATGTAGCCAGCACGTCATTTACCAATATTTCACAGGCTGCATAATCGCCGGCATTACTTTGATAGGCTTTTGCTTTTACGCCGAGCGCTGTTAATTTTTCTTCCAGTGCTTTTGCCCTTTCCCCGCTACTGTCACTTACATAGGTAAAGGCAATATTGGCTCCCTGTTCTGCTAATTTTACCGCCACGGCTTCACCGATCCCACGGGCTGCCCCGGTTACTATGGCTGTTTTTCCTTCAAGTAATTTCATGGTAATCTTATTGTCAGTTTAATAATTAATTTCTATTGTAAATAAAAGGGTTTACCCGGCAAACTGCATGGAAAGTATCTCTTCCACGATGGTTCGCTCATTGCTTAGTCTTGGCACCTTGTGCTGCCCGCCAAGTTTACCTTTGCTTTTCAGCCATTGGGTAAAAGTTCCCTTT
>JAYVUL010000112.1:0-3003 GCA_043787935.1 Chitinophagaceae bacterium
ATCAGCGATTCAACACCACCCAAACTCTCGGCCAGTGAAAATAAATGGGTTGATGATAAAACTTTTGTAGCGGCTTCCATGCTTTCATCTTTCAATTCAAAACTTATCATGCCGCCAAAGCCACGCATTTGTTTTTTGGCAACGGCATAACCTGCACTGTCTTCAAAACCGGGCCAGTAAACTTTTGCAACTTTATTATTGCTGCGTAACCAGTGTGCAATTTTTTCGCCGTTCTCACAATGTTGTTTCATACGCACATGCAGGGTTTTTATTCCTCTTAAAACCAAAAAACAATCCATGGGGCCGGGTACGGCACCGCAGCTTTTTTGTATGAAGTATAATTTTTCCCGAAGGTCCTTATCGTTCATCATTAAAGCACCCTGTATCACATCGCTGTGACCGCCTAAATATTTGGTGGCGGAGTGCATAACAATATCTGCACCCAGGTCCAACGGATTTTGCAAATACGGCGATGCAAAAGTATTATCAACACATAATAAAGCATGGGCAGTTTTTGCAATGGCAGCAATGGCAGCAATATCGCTTATGTTCATCAGCGGATTGGTTGGTGTTTCCACCCAAATCAATTTTGTATTTGTGGTAACAGCAGCCAGCACATTTGCCGAATCGGAAGTATCAACATAAATAAATTTAATGCCATAGCGTTCCCAAACTTTTGTAAACAGGCGGTAGCTTCCTCCATACATATCATTGGCTGCAATCACTTCATCGCCGGGGTTTAATAATTTTATAACACTGTCGGTTGCTGCCACACCGCTGCCAAAAGCCAAACCGAATTTTGCATTTTCAATAATGGCATAGGCATCTTCCAAAGCTTTACGGGTGGGATTTTGAGACCGGGCATATTCATATCCCTTATTTTTTCCCGGTGCTTCCTGTACATAGGTACTGGTTTGATAAATGGGTGTCATAATAGCACCTGTACTGGGATCAGGTTCAGCGCCTGCATGAATAAATTTGGTGGCGATCTTCATTTGTTATGTGATTTATATTGATAATAATCTGTAAGCTGCAAAGGTGAGATTTTAACGGTGAAAAACAAGCTATATAAATTGTGCAGCACATAAATATCTAAAGTCATAGTTTTTATCGGCATGTACAGCAAGCGGTTCAACTTTTTTATCCAGTACATTATTATTAAGGATACCTGAGGTTACTAATTTTCTTTTTGCTTCCTGTATGTACTCCTGCAGCGCAGGATCTTCCATCCAGTATTTTTGCGGCGTTTCAAATCCAACTTTGTTTTTACGCCAAACAATTTCATCTGGTAATTTTTTATCCATGGCTTTGCGTAACAAAAACTTGGTCCAGCCCTCATGCATTTTTAATGGCGAGGGCAGCGAAAAGATAAATTCAACCAGCTCATGATTTAAAAATGGCAACCTTACTTCCCTGCCATGTGCCATACTGTTGCGGTCGGCAAACCTCAGCAGTTCTTCCAGCCCCATTTCGGTGGTATTAAAATGCAGTATATCATTCAGCTTGGTAACAATCGGTTTGTGAATGCCTTCCCATTCGTGCCCTTTTACCAATCCTAAAAAATCAACACTTATATCGGGGTGATGAATGGTTTTCAGGTATTCCATTTTTTCCAACTGCATAGCCGCATGTGCCGGTAAAAATGCGGCCAGATAATTATTATAGCCCCAGTTAAAAGGCTGGTTGTTTTTCCGGAATGCATTTTTTTCTGTTTGTGTTGCACCCAGTTTATGCCGGCTCAGCACTTCCTGCAGATACCAATGTATATATCTTGGATAACCCGCTAACACTTCATCAGCGCCCTGCCCATCAAGCAAAACTTTTACCTGTTGCATTTTTGCCAGTTCAAAAACTTTGTACTGTGCATAAATTCCCGATGACTGAAAAGGTTCTTCCTGGTGATAACAAAGTTTTTCAAAATCATTTATCAAATCATCAACAGATGGTTGCACCCGGTAATTATCAACTGCTGTATGTTGATTAAATAGCCCGATAAATTTTGTTTCGTCGTTTTCAAAACCCGGGAACACGGCAGAAAAAGTCTGCAGCCTGGCCGGTTTGTTTTTTTGATCTCCTGCGTTTTGTAATAAATTTATGGTTGATGCAATACTGCTGCTGTCAATACCTCCGCTTAAACTGCTGCCGATGGACACATCGCTGCGTAATCTTCTGTTTACAGAAGTATTAAACAGGGCGGTAAATTTATCAACGGCATCAGTTGTTGTTATATCTATTTTAATTTCCCGGTTAATACTCCAGTACTTTGTTATTTTAGATACCTCGTTTGCCGATGGCTTATAAGTTAAATAATGCGATGGAGGTAGTGAATAAATACCGGTATAAAAAGTTTGTTCTTTATCTACACAGTTTTGAACATGGCCCAGGGTAAGATAGTTCAGCAGCATCTTGTTGTCGGTATTTTTTTCAACACCGATGGCCCAAAGCGCTTTCATTTCGCTGCCAAAAATAAAATGGGTTTCATCTTCGTAATAATAAAAAGGCTTTTCGCCAAATCGGTCCCTGGCTGCAAAAAACTGTTCTTCTTTTTCATCCCAGATGGCAAAGGAAAACATGCCATCAAACTGTTGCAAACATTTTTCTTTCCAGCAATCGTATGCCGCTGCAATAACTTCGGTATCGCTTTGTGAAGTAAAGCTGTAGCCTTTGTTCTGTAAAATGGATCTGAGTTCGGTATAATTATAAATTTCGCCGTTGTGTATTATCTGATAGCGGTTGGCATATGCCATGGGTTGTGCAGCATTTTCACTCAGGTCTATAATGGCAAGCCGCCGGTGGCCTAAATGCACCGTGTTTTTTTTATTACTCCATTGCCCTTCACCATCGGGGCCACGATGAGCAATGGCATCCGTCATTTTTTTTAAATGCACCGGTGCCAGGGGATTAGCGGCTCTTAATAAAATTCCTGCAATTCCACACATAGTGTAAATATCAATAAAAAAAACGAGGAAACGATTTGTGGGTATATTCAAATTGTCGCATCAT
>JAYVUL010000113.1:0-23509 GCA_043787935.1 Chitinophagaceae bacterium
GTTAGGAGATGCTGAGAGCAAAAGGATTGCATAAAATACAAAATTTATTTTTTTGAGATTTTGTATTAATAGAATAGCTCTTTTGCTTCACTTCACCCCAACACCTCTGGCTGGGTTGAGGCGGCTCCGGAACCCGATGCTGCCGAAATTATTTTTTTTGGGCAACAAGTTGGCTTTTGATAATGGGGATGGTATTTAGCAGGGGAAGATTACTTTAATAAAGTTCAATAAAGAAAAAATGTACAAGTGTGCGACGCCAATGAAGGCGATTAAAGTGATAACGCCCGGCCAATAAAAAATAATTGCTATAAAAATAATCAGGTTGATAGTGTATGGTTCATGGTTACTTCAACTTGTCACTTATCACTTACTGAGCCCTTTAATCAAGTTAGCTTTTCCTCTTTAACTATTTATTATGGTTTATTAATGAACCATCGGCATATCATTTGAAACGATGCAACAAAACTTATAAATCATGAAAAAAACATTTACCCTTTTCGCTGCACTGTTACTAACTGTAATACTGTATGCCCACCCAAACCAATCGAAGATCAGCATTTCCAGCACCGGTAATATAACCATCCGGGTAATGGTTGATGGTAACCGCTACCCGGCTGGCAATAATGCGGTAATGATAAATAACCTGGATCCCGGGTACCATTCGATAAAGGTTTACCAACTGGTGAATAACAATGCCGGACTGAGAAATTATCCTTTTAGTAATAATTATCGATTGGTGTACAATGCCAATGTGTATGTGAAGCCGCAGTATTATGTAGACATTATGATCAACCGTTTTGGTAAAGCATTTTTTGATGAACAGCCCATTGCTGCAGGTTATTACGGTGATGACAATGATGATGACTGGGACGATAACAATTCCAATAATAACTGGAACAGCAACCAGGAGTACAATACCAACCGCCCGATGAATATACAGTCATTTGAACGGTTTAAAGAATCCCTGAAGAATGAAAGTTTTGACAATACCCGGATGAATATTGCCAAACAGGTGATAACTGCCAACTGGTTTACCACCGCACAGGTAAAAGAAATAATGGGCTTCTTTAGTTTCGAAAACAGCAAACTGGATATTGCAAAATACGCTTACAAATATACTGTTGATAAAAGCGATTATTTTACGCTGGCTGATTGTTTTACTTTCAGCAGCTATAAGGATGAACTGATGCGGTACCTGCGAGCCAATAAATAAACCCTGGTTAAAACGGTGATAACAATAAGGCTGAAGTGAAAACTTCGGTCTTTTTGTTTGGCTCATGGCCGGCCTAATAAAAAACTGGTTATATATCCCTACAATATCCGGCTTGTCCTGAAGCCGTGGATTTAGGGTATCCTGTATTCCGGTTGCTGCAATAAATTATATTTGTTGCTCTAAAACAACAACGCATGAATAACGAAGTATATTCCATCCCAATCAGTTACCGAAAAATGGAAAACCTGCACATTGTTTTCTGGTTGTTTAAAGACATTAGCTGGTGTATGATCTGGCGGCCATTGGGAATTGCGATGATTTTTCCCACACTGATCATTTCCATCGTCATTGCAGTTCGTACCCGGCAGTATATGAGTGAAGTATGCCATAATGTTGCCATCTGTTTCTGGATTTCGGCCAACTCTTACTGGATGATCAGTGAGTTCCTGCATTTTGATACCAACGTTTTGTATGGTGCTTATACCTACAAACATTTAGCGATCATTCCTTTTGTGATTGGAATTTTGTTCCTTGCATTTTATTATTTGGTGTGGAGGCCCCGGCATAAGGATGTGCTGGAAACGATGTAAATTCTGGGGTCATTTGTTTTTTATTATTAACCTTTCAATACCCTTATTTCCTTTTTGGGTATCCGTTAAAGTGCTTATATTTTTTCATTTATCCCGTCTTCCATTAAGTAAAGCTAAAGTTTTGTTGCTCCTGCTAAAATGCTACAGGCGAAGTTTTTTTACTTCACTAGTAAAATGTTATTTATCAACTGATCAATTATTTTGTGGATAGGTTTTTGGATTCGTTTTGCCAGCCAATTTAATTCATGGAAAACCCTTTTAGAAAACGTGACTTGCATCAAAGAAATGACCCTTGGTTTGGAAAGGTTTCGCTCAATTAAATAAAATAGTTTGCTATTGGTGTTTCCCGGGAGATATTTAAATATGAACAGAATTATTAAAACAGTTTTGAACGGTATACCAGTGGTGGCATTCAGGAAAAATAATAGGTATAGGGATTATGCTGCCCTAAAGATAGTTGCCTGTATCTGAAATCATTCCAACTATTTAAAACAAAAAAAATCAATTCTTTTTTGTAGGTTTATTCTGCCGGCAACAAGTATTGATTAATACCTTAAACCTTTGTATGAAACGCTTAATTATTTTTTTCACCCTTGTTATTTTAACCGCAGGGGTTAAAGCAACAACCCCTTCTATTCATCCTTACCAGGATACTATTACCAGTCTGTTGCATTTAAAAAGTAAGGCGCTGTACAAAGCTCCCAATGGGAAAACCTACCGTGTTACTTTTGAGACAGATGATCAGAATATGCAGCCCGAATTAAACTCAGGAAAAAGAGAAATGCCCCAGGGTTTGCAAAGGGCAAGAGCATCTGCCAACACCGCCTGCGATCATGATAACCTTTTTGATGGCAGCTACCGTGAAAAAGCAAAGACTTCCATCGCCACAAAAAAGGCCTCCGGCACCAGCCTTGCCAAATTGATCAGCAGGGTGCAGGCAATAGATAATGAGGCAATAGAAGTAACGGGCACCTCCCCGCGGATTGAGATAGAAGATAGTGTGGTTACCCTTATTTCTGTTTTCCTGTATGCAATAGCCCGTGAGGCTGACGAAGATTACCATATCATTATTGGCACAACAGCCACCCCTTCCACAGCACAGTTTTTTAATATTGAGTGCAGCGGTTTGCCTGCAGCAGGCAATCCTGCACGCAATAAATTAATGGCGGCAAGGCAAAATGTGGTAGCATTACTGGGCGGCGCGGAAAGGTGCAGCGGAGGCTATGTAAAATTCGACGACCATCCAAAGGTTAAGATCATCGGCTCCTTATTTTACGATAAAGAACATGAACATGCTATTCCCGGCCCTGCCGGCTGCAAACCCAAAACTGCCTGGGAACTGCACCCGATCACCACCTTTAAAATGCTTTAATTAAACAGTAAAACCCCTTGGTGCAACCAGCCATGGCCAATTTACAAAGCAGCAGGCTTTATCATACCCGTAACCAGTGAACCTTGTCATTATTGGTTTACCGCTTTACAAGGGGCCACATCCATTTCCATCCTAACCTTTCTCGCTGTATATTTGCAGCCGCTTTAATAAAGGCGAATAGCAGTAAGTCCCTGATCCGCTGGTAAGCGCACGCAATCCTGCCCGAATGAATTCTTTCAGGCGGGGATACCTGATCAGGGACCGAACTGCCGGTAACATCAAACTTTAAAATTTAAACTTCAAACCTTTCTATGTATCGTTCTCATACTTGTGGCGAATTAAGAATGGCCGATGTAAATAAACAAGTGGCCCTCAGCGGATGGGTGCAGACTGTTCGTAAGTTTGGCAGCATCACTTTTGTTGACCTGCGTGACCGCTATGGCATTACGCAGTTGCTGTTTTCTGAAAGCCTCAATGCGCAGTTAGAAGCCAATCCGCTTGGCCGGGAGTTTGTGCTGCAGGCAAAGGGCAAAGTAAATGAACGCAGCAGTAAAAATGCGAACATCCCTACCGGGGAGATTGAGATTGTGGTGAGTGAGTTTACCATCTTAAATAAATCGGCTGTGCCGCCCTTTTCTATACAGGATGATACGGATGGAGGAGAAGAATTGCGGATGAAATACCGTTTTCTTGATCTGCGGAGAAACATCGTAAAGAAAAACCTGGAGCTAAGGTATGCCGTTGGCCGCAGCACCAGGAATTATTTACATGAAAATAATTTCATGGATATTGAAACCCCGTTCCTGATTAAGAGCACGCCGGAAGGAGCAAGGGACTTTGTAGTGCCGAGCAGGATGAACCCGGGACAGTTTTATGCCTTGCCCCAAAGCCCGCAGACATTCAAGCAATTGCTGATGGTAAGCGGGTACGACCGCTATTATCAAATCGTAAAATGTTTTCGTGATGAAGATCTGCGTGCCGACCGCCAGCCGGAGTTTACCCAGATAGATTGTGAGATGTGTTTTGTAGAACAGGAAGATATCCTGCATATGTTTGAAGGGTTGATCAAACGCATTTTTAAAGATGTAAAAAATATTGATTATACCGATGTGGTAGAACGCATGACCTGGGAGGAAGCGATGTGGAATTTTGGCAATGATAAACCAGACATCCGTTTTGATATAAAGATTGCCAACCTAAAATTTCCACAACATACTTTTCCAACAAAACAATCTCAATCAGCATTAATTGATGGGGCTTCGTTTGGCGTATTTGATGATGCCGAAACGGTATTGGCCATTGCCATCCCCGGCTGCAGTGAATACACCCGCAAGCAAACAGATGAACTAACGGAGTGGGTGAAACGTCCGCAGATCGGGATGAAGGGATTGGTATTTATCAAGTGCAATGCCGACGGAACGTACAAAAGCAGTGTAGATAAATTTTATGGCCCGGAAAAACTAAAAGCCATAGCAACTGCAGTTAATGCAGCAGCAGGTGACTTAGTGTTGATTTTAGCAGGGGCAGAAGAAAGAACAAGAAAAGCTACCAGCGACCTGCGGATGTACCTGGCGGATAAACTGGGTATGAGGAAAAATACGGAGTTCAAATTATTGTGGGTATTAGACTTTCCATTATTTGAATATGCAGAAGATGATAATCGCTGGGTGGCAAGGCATCATCCGTTCACTTCCCCTAAGCCAGATCATATTGAGATCATGATCAACAACAACCCGGTGATAGAAAATGCAGCCGAATATTTAAAGCATCCTTATGCCGGCATCAAAGCCAATGCTTATGACATGGTGCTGAATGGCAATGAAATTGGTGGTGGCAGCATCCGTATTTTTCAACGGGCATTGCAGGAAAAAATGTTTGCAGCATTGGGAATGGACGAAGCGGAACAGCAACATAAATTTGGTTTCCTGCTGGGGGCTTTTGAATATGGAGCCCCTCCGCATGGCGGCCTGGCATTTGGTTTTGACAGGCTTTGTGCAATTCTTGGCGGCAGTGAGAGCATACGTGATTTTATTGCCTTCCCGAAAAATAACAGCGGCAGGGATGTGATGCTGGATGCACCAAGTACCATTGATCCAAAACAGTTTGAAGAGTTACAGATAAAGCTGGATTTGAAATAAAATAAAAAATGACCAGTAAAAAGTCTTCCGGATTGGTCAGAAGCGTTTTTACTGTCAACCCGGCCATCCCGGTTTTATACAACCGGGTTTGGTAAATATTAAAAAAAACATTCTGATCGCCGCATGCAACAAAATACCATTTACAGGATACTCACCTTTATCCTGTTGCCCTTTGCAGCTTTGCTGGGGTTCTTTGCACTCCTGATGTTTTTTATTGGCCTTGCCAATCCTGTCATCCTGCTGCCTGTTTGTATCATGGCCTGTTTTACTATTTATGCTGTTTGCTGTACCATTTTCCTCGTAAAAGGTATCGGTAAGCAACAGCTTTGCAAGCCTTCTTTAAAAGACTGGATAAAGGTAAACGGCTTTGTTACTTCTGTAATGGCGGTAATGTCGTTCATCAATAGTATTAGTATATTATTTTATCCAAAAGCGCAGCTGATGAAACTGGCAGGGGAATTGTTGGCTGCTCAACCGGTAAAGCCTGAAGGCATTACTGTTGAAGCGATTGCCAGTATTATGAACGGGCTTTCGTATGTAATGCTCGTATTCTCCGTAGTGTTGCTGATACAACTTTCTTTAAGCTTCCGCCTGTTGAAGAAATACCAGCACCTGTTTGGCAGTACCCCTCAATAATTATTTCCCAGAAATGTTTTTTGCTGCCGTTTAATTTCGGAAATTTGAACAGTGAATACATCAATCCCCTTAGCGGAACGGCTTCGTCCTTCCACGTTGAATGATTTAGCTGGCCAGCAACACCTTACCGGCAAGGGCAGTATCCTGCGTAATGCAATCGAACAGGGAAAAATACCCAGTATGATTTTATGGGGCCCACCAGGTGTGGGTAAAACTACCATTGCCCATATTATTGCTCAAACTTTAAAGGTTCCATTCTACCAGCTTAGTGCTATCAGCAGCGGGGTTAAAGAAGTAAGGGAAGTTATTGATACGGCTAAAAAACAAACCGGTGTAATTCTTTTCATTGATGAAATTCATCGCTTTAATAAAGGCCAGCAGGATGCCTTGCTGGGTGCAGTGGAGAAAGGCATCATCACCTTAATTGGCGCTACCACCGAGAACCCATCCTTTGAAGTTAACAGTGCCTTGCTCAGCCGCTGCCAGGTGTATGTGCTGCGGAGCCTGGATGAAAAAGACCTGGTTTCATTGCTGCATCATGCCCTCAAAACAGACAGCTATTTAAAAACAAAAAATATCCGGTTAAAAGAAACCGAAGCACTCATCAATATCTCCGGAGGCGATGCAAGAAAATTATTGAACTTGTTAGAACTGGTAGTGGATACCCTGGGCGAAGGAGAGATCACAGATGAAAAGGTAATGGACATTGCTCAAAAGCGGATTGCCATTTATGACAAAAAAGGCGAACAGCATTACGATATCATTTCAGCCTTCATTAAATCTATCCGGGGCAGTGATCCCAATGCAGCCGTATATTATTTAGCAAGGATGATTGCAGGGGGAGAAGATGTAAAATTTATTGCCAGGAGAATGCTGATACTGGCAAGTGAGGATATCGGTAATGCCAATCCCAATGCATTGCTGCTGGCCAATGCAACCTTTGACGCCGTGAATAAAATTGGGTATCCGGAATCCCAGTTGATCTTATCGCAGTGCGCTATTTACCTGGCTTCCAGCGCCAAGAGTAATTCCGCCACGGTAGCAATAGGTGCAGCTATGAGTGCAGTTACACAACAGGGCGACCTTCCTGTGCCATTGCCTATTCGCAATGCACCTACCAGGCTGATGAAGGAGCTGAATTATGGTAAGGGCTATGAGTATTCTCATAACTACGACAACAATTTTTCGCCCCAGGAATATTTGCCGGATGCCATCGGCGGAACTGCATTTTATACACCGGGCAACAATGCAAGGGAAGAAGAAATGCGTAAACATCTAAAAGCCTTATGGAAGGCTAAGTATGGATACTAAACCCCAGGCGCTTCCGCGGACTGGCCCTACGGGTAAATTTATCTTTCTATTAATACAGGTTTCGTTAATTTACTTTCTCAAATTCAAATAAATTGTATGGCTATCCGTAATTTACTGCTGGGTATTATTATTACTGCCTTTGCTGTTTCCTGTAACAAAGAAACAACCACCAATAATAATGAGGTAAGTGCGGTAACATTTTTAAATGCATCCTACAGTACAGAGCTGTTGCAAAATATGGATGTGTATTTACCTGCCGGAAGGAATACTGCCACTACCAAAACCATGATACTGATACATGGCGGGGCATGGGCTTTGGGGGATAAGGCAGACTTTGTGCCTTTTGTAGATACCTTAAAAAGAAGGTTACCCGGCTATGCCATCTTCAATATTAATTATCGGCTGTCTGCATTTCCCAATAATGTTTTTCCAACACAGGAAATGGATGTAAAGCGTGCGGTTGAATTTATTTACAACAAAAGAAGTGAATACCTCATCAGCAATAATTTTGTATTGGTGGGTGCCAGCGCCGGTGCACATTTGAGTTTGCTTCATGCCTACAAATATGCGATGCCGGTTAAGATTAAGGCGGTAGTTGATTTCTTTGGCCCAACAGACATGAATGATTTGTATGATAACCCGGGAACAGTACCCCAAACTACTATTGCCACGATTGTAGGAACCACACCCGCCATCAATCCTGACTTGTACCAGCGATCAAGCCCCATCAATTTTGCCACGGCTGCTGAAGCATGCCCCACTATCATTTTGCAGGGCGGTGCCGACCCGTTGGTGAATGCAGAAAGACAATCGGGGGTGTTAAGAAATAAATTACAAACAGCGGGTGTGCCGGTGCAGTATATAGAGTATGCTGGCAAAGGCCATGGTGATGATTGGGGAAATGAAACTTTTTTTGATGCGTTTAATAAGATACAGGCTTTTCTTACATTGTATAATCCATAAATTTCATTTTCGGCCTAACCTGATTTAGTGAGGTAGGGTAGATTAATCAGTAAACCATAATTTGATTTTAAGTTGCATCACAAAATTTCAATAAAATTACGACTGTACAAGAGTGCGACGCCTGTGAAGTTCCACAAAGCTTTTCTGCCTGGTACACAGAAAAATATTATTTCTTTCTTTTCAGCCATCTTATTTTTTTGTTGTCACAATTTATTAGCCCAACCAACCAATGTGTTGTATTCAAAAGACAGCAAGGCAGAAAACAGGATAAGGCTTTACAAAAACTTAGTGAACAACGCCATCACAAAAAATTTATCTTACCCGCTCACTGACAGCACCGAAGAAAACTGGATGGATGCTTTTAGTGCGATGGAATTAATCCGTTATAAATCTCCCTGGGCCGAAAGCCTTATCCATGAAGCGTTTGCCGGTATTGAAAAAAGAACTGTTTATTTTCAACGGGCATTACTGGAGCTGGTATATGCTAATTATCAAACCCTGTTTTTTAAGGAAGTGGAGCAATTGATCAATATCACCGGCGATGATAAGCTCTTTGCGATGGGTGCTGAATATTTACAGCCCTCAACAAACAGGGCGCTAAAAAAGGATATTGCTGACAGGGCCTTGGTGAAACTGGCTGCAGGTAGAGGCAATGCGATACTAAAACAATTAAGTTACAGGTTGAATGAAGGGGCTAGTAATATAGCATCGGCCCCGCTTAAGGATATTTTGCACCAGTTATTTTTTAAAAACGCAACTATTGTATTTAGTTTTCAGCGAAAGAACCGCGACTACCCCGGTATGGCCATTGTGAGGGACAGTGCCGGCAATTTTGTAAAAGATGACTATGGTAATATTTTTTGGGTGCCCCAACTGGCAAGGAGTATCAGCAACCTGCCCGGCTATTTAAGCAACGGTAATACACCGCAGGGTATTTTCAGGATGAAGGGTTTTGATACCAGCCGGAGTAATTTTATTGGCCCCACTCCAAACATACAATTAACCCTGCCCGTTGAAACCAGCCTGCAGCATTTCATGAATGATAGCAGTATCAGGGATTCTGTTTGGACGGAGGCCTGGTACAGGAAATTATTACCCGATAGCTGGTCAAATTATTTTCCTTTTTATGAAACCTATTATGCCGGCAAAGCCGGCCGGACAGAGATCATTGCCCATGGTACCACCATCAACCCTGAGTATTATAAAAACCAGCCTTACTATCCGCTAACGCCAACGCTTGGCTGCCTTTGCACCAAAGAAACCTGGAGTGAAGAAGATGGTAAGCGTACAGCAAGCGATCAGCAGAAATTAGTGGACGCAGTGCAAAAGGCCGGTGGCCCTGATGGATATTATATCGTGATAGAATTAAATAATGAACAACGGCCCGTTACCAGCAACGATATTTTACCTTTGCAACAATAAAATGCCAATGCAGCTTCACTGGATCTATAAAACTTTTGAGGAATTAACTGTAACTGAATTGTATGCCATCCTGCAATTGCGGATGGAAGTATTTTCTGTGGAGCAAAATTGTGTATACCAGGATGCAGACGGAAAGGACCAGGCAGCCTTTCATTTATGCGGCTGGGCCGGTAATCACTTAGCTGCATACTGCAGGATCCTGCCGGCAGGTGTTTCCTACCATCATCCCAGCATTGGCAGGGTGGTTACTTCGCCACAATACCGGAAGGGAGGCTTTGGCAGGCAACTGATGAGCCTTGCCATCGAAAAAACAATCCGGCAGTTTGCCGATCCGGTCATTATTATCAGCGCCCAGCAATACCTTACCCGTTTTTACCAGTCAGTGGGATTCCTTCAGGTTAGTGAGCCATATCTTGAAGATGGCATTCCACATATCAGGATGCAGCTGGGCAGCTAATTTCGCCACATATACAATAATTGATAGCCGGAATCGTTTAAATAAGGTTAACAACGTGTTAGTTGTAAGCTTTTTTATGGGCATATGGCAAGCGTTGCAGGGTAAAAATCCAAAATCGGTATTCGAATGAAAAATCATTTACATAATTTAATAGGCAACAGGTTGCTGGCCCTTTTATTTTGCTGCATGCTCGGAAAAGCTGGTAATGCCCAACATTTACTCTTCGATTTAGGAAATGCCAAAGTAGAGGCCGGGTTAAATTTTGGCCCTACATTTTTCCTGGGTGACCTTGGTGGTAAAGTAGGTAAGGGCACTACGTTTATTAAAGATTTGAATTATGAACTGACCAAATTAATGAAAGGTGCTTTCGTTACCGTATATCCAAACGAGTGGCTCGGTTTCCGGTTGGCAGCGCAATATACTTATGTAGAAGGGATAGACAGAATTATCAGTACTCATGGTGTGGATGAATTGTGGCGTAAACAACGCAACCTCGATTTTAAAAGTAATATATGGGAAGCGTATGGTGCCATCGAATTTTTTCCGCTTCAATTTTTGTACAGGAATGATGATGATTATGATCCAAACTTCAGGCCTTATTTTTTTGGCGGAGTTGGGGCCTTTCATTTTAATCCCAAAGGTTCCCTGACCGACCAGGCTGGAAATGTAACCTGGCACGACCTGCAGCCCCTGCATACGGAAGGGCAGGGCTTTCCGCAATATCCTGATAAAAAAGACTATAAACTAACACAAATGAATATACCATTTGGTGGGGGATTCAAATACATTATCTCTGAAAAGGTAAATGTAGGTTTGGAATTGTTATACCGAAAAACATTTACAGATTACATTGATGATGTAAGCACCACTTACATTGACCCGAATTATTTTAATCAAAATTTAAATGCTTCCGACGCAGCCATCGCATGGGCGATAAGCGATAAAACTATTGGCATAGTAACACCTGGTGTGGGCAGGTATGCGCCCGGAGTGCAGCGTGGAACCCCTGTGAACAAGGATGCTTATTTTTCTTTTTTATTAAAAATAGGAATCCGGTTTGGAGATGATGGCTACGGCAATAACAGTGGAGGATACAGCGGTGGCTACGGCAGCAGAGGTGCAAGGAACAGTACCAGGTGCCCTGCAAGGTTCTGATAAAACAGCAAACAATTAAAATCCATAATTATGAAAAACGGTTTACACTTTAACCCTATGTTATTTAAGATGGCGGTGCTGGTAACCTGCTTTATGCTGGTGATGTTGTATAATAAATCCAAAGCGGCTGATTTTTCTGCTGCTGTAAAACAATCACCACATACATCAGTTGCCGTGCGGTAATCAAACTATTGATAGCCACAGGCTATTATTGCCATGCCTTTGATTTGGAGGGTAATATGTTCAGTACTGCAACTCTTAAAAATATTCCGCCATCCGGCGGCCGGAAAAAATGACAAAGTGGTGTAACAGAATTTAGCCGAGAGGCAGGCTGTATCAAAGTACACTTGCTTCCCCTGAAACCACCTATTATAAATTCTTTACTATCGCTTTGTCATTTTTCGCTAAATCAAAATACCCGGCGTTATGTCCGGGTTTTTTTTATTGGGGGGGAAGTGTTTAATTGCTTAATTGTTCTGTTGTTGAATTGTTTTGGTATCGTTTTGAATAAGATGGCTAATTTTTTCTGATAACAATTTAACCATGCCGCCATGCAACAATTTATCAATACAACCATACAACAACCAGCAATCCTCGCTTCCTACTCATCATCCTGTGTAAAGGTTGATGGATCGTTGAAGAGGTGCCAGTCATCCGGCAGGTCATTTGTTTTATCGAAGGAGCTTATCCAGCGGATAAATATTTCTTTAAAAGCACTGATCTCGTTCTTTAATACATCGAGGTATTGTTCTTCAATACCGTGTAACTCTTCACAGGCCCACAACTGCGCCTTCAACTCCATGATGTTCACTTTAATGATCACTGCATTTTCCATCATCAGCGAGTAAACATCTATCGCCAGGGCACCCTTTATTTTTGCGGGTACTTTCATGGCATTTTCCATCATCAGATTTTTAGTAGATGGCAGGTCATCATCGTCCGGCAGCAGGTCGCCGATGGTACGGGTGATATTTAAAATGTCAATGGATTTTTCAAATAATTCCTGGCCATACAAATTCACCGGCTTCAGCCTGTCTTCTTCATCGCCGTCAAAGTCTCCGGCATTAAAAAAGTTACCTGGGTTATCGATGCTCATCGGTTTATCCGTTTATTGATTAAAGGGCAGGCAAGTGATACAATACTCACAATGCCGCAACAGGTATCAACTACACAATTATCAATTAATTCAGCTCTGCCTTCAAATATTTCCCCGTAAAACTTCCCTTCACTTTTACCAATCCTTCCGGCACGCCTTCGTACAGTACCATGCCACCTCCATCCCCTCCTTCAGGGCCAATGTCAATGATATGGTCAGCCACTTTTATTACGTCCATATTGTGCTCAATCACCAAAACACTATTGCCCCTGTCAACTAATTTATTGATCACATCCAATAAGTGTTGTATATCCTGGAAATGCAAACCTGTTGTAGGTTCATCTAAAATATAAAAGGTTTTACCCGTGTCTTTTTTCCCCAGCTCCGTAGAAAGCTTTACCCGCTGTGCTTCGCCGCCACTTAGTGTAACCGCACTCTGGCCAAGGGTGATGTAACCCAGCCCCACTTCCTGCAGTACTTTTATTTTTCTGTAAATGTAAGGCACGGCATTAAAAAATTCTACGGCTTCATCCACCGTCATATCCAGCACATCGCTGATGGATTTTCCTTTGTAACGTATTTCCAGTGTTTCCCTGTTGTAACGTTTACCATTGCATTTTTCACAATGCACATACACATCCGGAAGGAAGTTCATTTCTATCACCCGCATGCCACCGCCTTCGCACACTTCACATCTTCCGCTCTTTACATTAAAAGAAAAACGGCCTGCAGTATAGCCCCTGATCTTAGCCTCCGGTATCATGGCAAACAACGTCCTGATGTCTGTGAAAAATCCGCAGTAAGTAGCAGGGTTGCTTCTTGGGGTACGTCCAATCGGGCTCTGGTCTATCTCAATCACTTTGTCAATCAGTTCCATGCCCTTGATGGTTTTATATTCCAGCGGATTGGCTTTACTGTTGTAACAAAATTTATTCAGCAGGGGGTAGAGGGTATCATTGATCAGGGTAGATTTTCCGCTGCCGCTTACACCTGTTACCACGGTCAGTTTGCCCAGCGGAAATTTTACCGATACATTTTTCAGGTTGTTTCCTTTTACGCCGGTAAGCTCTATCATTTTTCCATTGCCTTTTCTTCTTTCTTTGGGTATGGCAATACTTTTTTCGCCACTCAGGTATTTGGCTGTTTCCGATTTAGACAACAGTACTTCACCTGGTGTGCCCATGGCAACAATCTCACCACCATGTATACCCGCTTTTGGGCCAATGTCCACCAGGTAATCACTTGCCATCATGATATCTTTATCATGCTCTACCACCAGCACGCTGTTGCCGATATCCCGTAAGTTTTGCAGGGCGCCAATCAGCCGTTGGTTATCCCGTTGGTGCAAACCAATACTCGGCTCATCTAAAATATAGGTGATGCCCTGTAACTGTGAGCCAATCTGTGTTGCCAGCCGGATCCTTTGAGATTCTCCGCCACTCAGTGTTTTGGAAGGCCGGTACAAAGTGAGGTAAGTCAACCCAACATCTAATAGGAATTGCAGTCGTTCCCTGATCTCTTTCAGTACATCTTTGGCAATGGCATTTTGTTTATTACTCAGTCTTTTTTCGATCCCTTCAAACCACACCGCCAGTTTATCCAGGTTCATGTTGCTCAGTTCTGCAATGTTGCTGCCGTCCACTTTAAACCAGAGGCTTTCTTTTTTCAACCGGGTGCCATTGCAGGTGCCACAGGTTTTCAGTTCCATGAATTTTTCTGTCCAGTCCCGTAAAGTTTCACCGCTTTGCGGAGCGGCAAACCACCTTTTCAGCATGAGAATAATTCCTTCATAACTGCCGGTATATTCCAGTGGAACCGTTTCATCACTCAGGTCCAGTTCCAGTGCCGGATTAATTTCCTGGTCGCCATACAACAACAAATCAAGATGTGGCTCCGGCAAATCTTTTAATGGAATACCCAGGTTGATCCTGTGCTTTTTTGCAAAAGCCACCACCTGCTGAAACACACTGGCTTCCCTTTCTTCACCAAGCGGAGCAATGCCCCCTTCCTTAACGCTTTTCGATGTATCCGGCAACACCGACTCCATGTCAATGGTGTACACGGTGCCCAAACCCTTGCAGGTGGGGCAGGCACCATAAGGGCTGTTGAAGGAAAATGCATTTGGTGAAGGCTCTTCATAACTGATACCGGTGTCTATACACATGAGTTGCTTGCTATATTGCACTACTTTGTTGTCGTCGTTTATTAAAAGGAACATCAACTCCTTCCCCACCTGTAAGGTCTTCTGCACACTCTGGCTCAGTCTTACTTTCATGTCATCTGTTGCGGCCAGCCTGTCCACCACCACTTCTATGTCATGAATTTTATACCGGTCTACCTGCATCCTGGGCACCAGGTCTTTCACTTCGCCATCAATCCTTACTTTCAGGTAACCCTTCTTGCGAACGTCTTCAAACAATTCCCGGTAGTGCCCCTTGCGGCCACGTACCAGCGGTGCCAGCAGGCTGGTCTTTTGGTTCCTGAATTTCTTAAAGATGTCCTGCACAATTTCTTCCTCGCTGAACTTCACCATTTTTTTACCGGTGTTGTAGCTGTAGGCTTCTCCCACCCTGGCATATAGCAAACGCAGGAAATCATAAATTTCGGTAATGGTGCCCACAGTACTGCGGGGGTTTTTGTTGGTAGTTTTTTGTTCAATGCTGATCACGGGGCTCAGCCCGGTGATCTTGTCCACATCAGGCCGCTCCATATCACCCATAAACTGCCGGGCATAAGCGCTGAAGCTTTCCATGTATCGGCGCTGCCCTTCGTTATAAATGGTATCAAATGCCAGGCTCGATTTGCCACTGCCGCTCACTCCCGTAAACACCACTAATTTATTTTTTGGAATGCTGATGTCAATATTTTTCAGGTTGTGTTCCCTTGCACCAAATACCTCTATCTTGTCATTGTGATCCGGCCCGTTCGCAGGCAGGATTTTCTTTTCTTTTGCCATGTTATTTTCCTCGCTGTAAAGATACAGAACAAAATGCGGGAGGATTGGTTCAGGGCCTGTTCGGTGCAGCGGCCTTAACCGTAATATAAGTATGATTGAATTTTTTGGACAGTGAGCAGTGGATTATTGCCAGGCTTCAGTTGCACCTGTCCCCACCGAAGTTGGTGGAGCTATCCTTGTAAGGCTTGCACAGGGTCCAGGTTAAAGGCCTCGCCGGGCTTTCCACGTTAGCCGCCAGCCAGTCGGCATTTTTTTAACTCAGCAAAAAGGGCATCTAACTTCTAAATAAACCCCGTCTTTCATTCAGCCTGATGTCATCCAAGCCCCAATGCAATTGGGCAGAATGGATAGAAATAAGTGACTGCCGTTGGCGAATACTTTCCAGTGTAAGCTTTCGAAATAAAGTTTTATTTATTTGAATAGTAATATACGAATGTGGCCCGTAACTGTAACCAGTGATAGTGTAAAGAAAATTTTTGCAGAATGATTTTATATGTGGATATCTTTTTTAAAGAAAAAGCTTTGCTGAAATTTATTTTATTTTATATTTGTATTAATCCTACTAAAAACAAACCAGCAAAAAACAATTCCTGTATAAAATTCCTTTTTTTATAGCAAATTGCTTACCCTTTTTTTGTGATAAGCAGCACACTGTTTTCATTTTTTTTGTTGGGCCCTTGAGCTATTATTATGTTGAGAAATAGCAGAAGCCATTTTAATTTTTTATCCTTCCTTTAAAAACCTTACCAAAAATCTTATAATCCATTAACTATAATCCGGGTGATTACGCAGGGTATTTATATTCTGTTACCAATAACTTTTTATAGTAAAGCAATTTTCACAAAAAAAACAACATGAAACACTACGACAGCAGTTAACTACCTAACAGCAATTACTATTGGCTTTAGGGCTACCTTAAGCCTATTATCTAAACAACCATTTTTAACGCCTGCAAAAGGCAAAAAAAACAAAACATGAAGCGTTACAAATTTTTTATCAAATCATCGGCAGCACTGCTTTTTACAGCATTCTTAATTTACAGCTGTCAAAAAAATGCAGCAGACAAATCAGCTAAATTGGATGAAAAATCCGGAGTTCCCAATGCTGTTTTTGGATCAAAAGATTATTGCGGCCATGAATCAACCCCGGTTTTGGCAGGGAAAGGTAATATCAAGGCTAAAAGTGTTGCAAAAACCAACACCATTTACAATACAGATTTCGTGTCTGCAGGGGTAGGTGGAATGCGTGGAGTAGGCACCGGTAGCATTACCGTTAGTGGTATTTCCGGTACGGTAACCAAAGCGTTATTGTACTGGCACGGAGTTACCGACGCTTTGACAGATGTTGGCAATTCGATCACCGTAAATGCCGCTACAGTCAACGGCACCAACATCGGTGTTTCTTCCTCCAATTGCTGGCCATTCAACAACAGCCAGGGATATGTTGCAGATATAACCGCCCTTGTAACCGCTACAAGGAATGGAGCTTACGCCCTGAGTGGTTTTGGCAGTTTAGATCCTAATGGTGCTTCCATCATTGTATTTTTTAATGATGGCAACAATACCAACAACCGTGATGTTGTAATATTTGACGGTAATGATTCTAACATTGACTTTGCAGGAATAGTTGGTAATCCAAATGCCCCTGCTGATCCAATAGGCTGGAATGTAGTACTTTCTGGAATCAATTACACTTCAGGCGATGCAAACATTCAAATGCATGTGGCAGACGGCCAGCCATTTGCTGATGACGCAATTCTTCTGAATAGCACAACGCTGGTTGCTGCCGGACCCATATTTGATGGCACTACAGTACCTGGAGGACAATTGTGGGATATCCGTTCATTTCCCATTACTTCATTCCTTAGCCCGGGTAACAACACCATCAACCTGACTACCGGTACAAACGCCGATTGCCTCGGTTTGATTGTAGCTTTGATAGACCTTCCTGCAGGAGCTGCACCACCGCCTGTGGAAATCAAAGTTGCTCTTGATGTTAAACCAGCTGTGTGTCCAAATACTTTCCCGGTAAATCAAAAATTTACATTGATAAGTGCAATATTAGGAACTGAAAGTTTTGACGTATCTAAGGTTGACCCAACTACGATTAAGTTGAACGGCGTTCCATCGTTGAGGTCCAGCATATCAAAAGTGGCAACTCCTTTTACAGGTGTACTTACAGACTGTAGTTCCTGCTCATCAGCCCCTTGCGATAACCTGAATGATTTAATCGTGCAATTTTGCAGTGCGGATCTTGTGCGTACGTTCGGTACAACAACAAATGGCCAGTGCTTGAAAGTTACCCTTACCGGTAAATTAAAGGCTGCATTTGGTGGCACAGCAATAAAAGGTGAAGATTTTATAAGCATCGTAAAATAAATAATAGGCAGAAGAACGGTTGGTTTTTGTGAATGGTAGCACATCAATTGATAGCTTGTTTCTGATGCCAAAATAAATATTCTTGCGGTTCATATTTTTCAATCCATCATGTTTGCTTTAGCAGAAGTGTTTTCAACTTCTGCCTCTGGCAAACATGATGGATTTTTTATTCCTGCTAATGGCGCTTTGGGAGCCTTGGCGGTTGCAACGCAGCATTTGAGTTTCTCATCACTAAAAGCACAGATGAAAAGGAACATTATCTTCTTTGCTTCTGAAAGCCTGCATCGCTTTATTGATTATGGCTTTGGCGAAAGAGAAAAAATCATACTGATCTATTTAATGGCCTTGAATAGGAATTAAAAAAAAGGGTGCAAAAAATTCTTGGTTTTTTTGCACCCGGTACCCAGGTTTGCTTTTTACTGCAGCATTTCCGGTTTCACAGGATTTGGATAAACGGGCATTTTGGTTTCAGCGATAATTGGATATTGTAAACGGGATATTGTGTTTGTTTATTTTCATTTTGATATTTCAAAGGTCATTCTAAATAAATTCACCCATCATAGTATTAGCAACATGTTTAAAGTAGTTGACCTACTACAAATATTTTCCCCTGGCACGCCACATAATAGCTATGTCATAAAACCCCTTGCCCGGATACCTCGTAGGGTGTTGTAGTAATTAAATAGTTTGCAGTAATTAATTTGGCCGGGAATTTTGGAATGAAGTTGTGGCAGGATTTGCCTGCTGCTTTAGCCTGGCAACTAATGTTTTAAGTTACCTTTACTTGCCTTTTTCTGCAATCTTGCAAGCCATTATATTCTGATTAATACCGGGTTCGTGAACGCCTGAAATTTTTGGAAATATAAATATGGCGCCCTGCCCGGCCTGGTGCAGGGTTTGTTATGATTGTGGCACGCTTCTTAAAACCCCGGGCACTAAGCGCAGTGGTTCTTGTTCACGGGAAAAACCTGGCAACCGGCTTTCATCCCGAAATGCTTGGTGCAATGGCTTCACTGCAATCGTCTTAGTGCAAATAGCGCCTGCCGGTTTTAACCGGGTTAAAAAAGCCTGCCGGAAGCAAGGAGAAAAATTCCAATACAATAAAAAGCAGGCATTTTATGTTATTATATTATTTTTTATTTAACCAATCAAACAGCAACTCATGAGTGATTTGATGAAACCAGAAAATGGGCCGGTTTCGGCTCCGGAAAATTTTACTTCAGTAAGTTTTTCTCCCTGGGGAATTGTCAGGTACCTGGTATACAGCATCATTTTTCTTATGCTGGCTCATATTGCAGGGTTCATATTGGATTATGTGATGCATCTCAATACCAAATTTTCCTGGTACGTGGTCAGGTATTTTGATTTGAACCAGGAAGATAATTTCCCCAGCTTTTTCTCTGCGCTCATTCTTGCTTTTGCGGCTTTACTGCTGTTTCTCATATATGACCACCAAAGAAGTATTCACGCCAAAAAAACAATATACTGGCTGGTACTGGGACTGATATTTGTTTTTATGTCAACAGACGAATGCATACAGATACACGAGGAGATAGCCAAGATCATCCGGCCCAAAATGGGTAACGATCATGGTGGTTTATTGTACTGGGCATGGGTAGTGCCTTATGCTGTTGTTGTTTTGGGGGTGGTGATCTATTTTTTGCGCTTTGTGCTAAGCCTCCCAAAGTTTACCAGGAATATGTTTTTCCTGTCGGGATTTATATTTGTTAGCGGAGCCCTTGGCCTTGAAATGCTGGAAGGATATTTCTTTAAACTTTATGGCCTTGACCATATTTATAACAGGATATTGTATTTTGTAGAAGAAACAATGGAGATGGGCGGTGTAACGCTGTTTATTTATGCGTTGCTTGACTTTATGGCTGTTAGTTCCCTCAGGGTTTCTTTTGATCAGAAGCCCCGTACTTCGAAGGCTAATACTTAACACCTTCCGACAGGGCTGCTTTTTCTTTTGGTAACTCCGATGCATTTTGGAACATAAGCATCATCGAAGGGAGCAGTATTACCGGAGTAAGCTGATAGTTTAAAAGACAGAAGGTATTTTAATGGGCACTTTTTTTATTAATATTTTATTGGCAAACTTAATTATCCAATTTGTTTTAGAATATTTTTTTTCATCTGTATTCCCCGCCAATCATTTTCTTGAAATTAACTGCAGGTTTTTCAGTTGTACATGGACTTCCTGAGTATTTAAGTCTTGACAATCCCGGCAAATCCCTCATCACGAATTTCTGCCCCTGGCTGGTATCCCAGCTTTAAAATCAGCTGCCATGCTGCCTGGAAAAAGCTTACTATTGCGCTATCAATATTTATGTTGTATAAAATACTTACTGTTGCAGCCTTAGCCACTGTTGAAATTTATGCGGCCATTCCTGCAGGTTTTGCTTTTGGGTTATCGCCCTGGGTCATTTTTTTTGCCAGTGCGGCAGGAGGTATAGGAGGGGTTTTTGCAGCCGCTTTTTTAGGGGAAAGGATTGAAAAATTAATTTCCAGGTTCCGCAAACCAACACTGATAATCAAAGAAAGAAAGCCTACCCTGGCACATAAACTCTGGAAGAAATATGGTATTATTGGTTTGGGGTTTTTAGGCACCTTTACCGTTGGGGCTCCGCTAAGTATAGCTGTAGGTGTGGGTTTCAATGTTGATATGCACAAGCTGGCCACCTGGTGTTGTATCGGGGTGCTGGCACGCTGTACCATTTTTACTTTAATAGGGTATTACGGGATGAAATTGTTTTAGGATGTAAATACCGATCCTGCTAAAATTATAATCCCCAATTTCGATTAACTTCACCGGCAAAATGATCCTCATGGCTATCCGCATTTTTATCACCGGCGGCACGTTCGATAAAGAATACAATGAACTGAACGGGCAACTGTACTTTAAAGACACGCACCTGAGCGACCTGCTGGAAATGGGCCGCAGCAAAGTGCCCGTGGAAATACGTACCCTGATGATGGTGGACAGCCTCGAAATGACAGCCGAAGACAGGGAACTGATCGTACACCAGTGCAACAATTGCGATGAAACGCAAATTGTAATTACACATGGTACCGATACCATGGCCGATACTGCGAAAGTATTGGCGCAAAAAGTAAAAAATAAAACCATCATCCTTACCGGTGCCATGATACCCATTAAGTTTGGCAGTTCAGACGGGTTGTTTAACCTGGGCAGCGCACTGGCCTTTGCACAAACCCTTCCCGCCGGTGTATATGTAGCGATGAATGGCCGGTGTTTTAAGGGAGACAATGTGCGCAAAAACAAGCAGACCGGAGTATTTGAAGAAGTAAAATGAGTGATACTATTTCGGCAGGGTATAAATTCTACAGTCCGGGTTGTTGAGCGCAGCAGCCCGTTGAATAAAATTCAGTTTGACTATCGGGTATAAATGTTGATCAATCTCTGCAAAGGCAACGATACTCCATTGTAGTATCGTTCTCTACAGGTTGTTCTTCATCCTTCCATGGCAACGTGGTGTGCTTTCTCCTCACCTGCAATACACAATGTTTTGGTGCAGGGCAGTTAGAGCCATCGCAATCAACCTTACCTGCTGTTACCCTTACCTCGCATGATCCGGCTTTACAGGAAGCCAGGAGTAAACCGGTAAATAATACTGCAGCAATAAATACCGGCAGAAAAATTACAGTTAGCTTAATCCTTTTCATAATATGTAGTTTTAGAATAGATTTAAAATTACAATATTATTTTGCGGACTCATAGTACTGTTTTTTAAAAAAAATAATTTGCCTTTCATTTAGGTTATCGTAAAGAAAAAAATGGAAGTGTTGTTTTAGGTATTAATTTATCTCAGGAGCTATTCCTCCCAATCAGGTATTTCCTGCCTGTTGTGGCTTAACCTGGGGTCATGTTAAACACAGAATTGTTTTTATCTTCAGTGCTGTTTATAAAAACTATTGGTAGTACTTCTGAAATGGAGGCCTCAATAAAACAAATTTTTATGCATTTTAAAAATTAAAGTATGATGGAAGATTACAAAAAAGTATCCTATTCAGAAACCACCCTTACTGAACTGATGATCCCTTCTTATTCCAATTTTGGAGGAAAAATTCATGGAGGTGTTATCCTGTCTTTAATGGATAAAGTGGCCTATGTGTGTGCTGCCAAACATGCAGATGCCTATTGTGTAACCGCTGCCATTGAGGGCGTTGATTTTTTGGCACCGGTGGAAGTGGGCGAACTGGTATCCCTGCTGGCTTCGGTAAACTATGTTGGCAATTCATCGGTAGTGGTAGGCATAAAAGTAATATCTGAAAATATAAAAACAAGGCTGGTGAAACATACCAATACCAGTTATTTTACCATGGTGGCATTTGGCGACGACAACAAAACAGTACAGGTACCGGGCTTATTGCTGGAAAACCATAACCAGGCACGCCGCTTTCACAAAGCTTTACTCCGCAAGGAGCTAAAAACAAAATACAAAAAGGATGAAGCGCTAACGGTAACGATTGATACAGCAGCAGAGTATATGGAAGTTTTAAAAGATGAAAGGTGCAGGTTGCTTACTGAAGAAATAATAAAGCCATAAGATTTCAATTTTGTATAAATTCCGGAAATGATTGGCTTTGCTGTTAAAGGGGGAATAAAAAAACTACCATTTATTATCACCAGGGCTTACTTCTACCACTGGCCCTTCGCAATTCGATGGCAATTAGCATAAAGCCTGACTGCAAATAGGTACGCAGGTTGCACCGCCTGGGAAAATGCCAGTTCCCGAAAAATTCCGCACCGGAAACCTCTGTTTCCCCAGTACCCCTGCAGATTGCCAAAGGGTTGTTGTTTATTATAAATGTGTGAAGCCTGCAGGCAGTTGGCAACCATTTACTTTTATTATGCGAATATGATTTATCACCGGTTATTATTTCACCATTTAATTATTAATATGAAAAAGAATTATCTTATTACATGGGTTATTGCTCTTCTTATCAACGGGGTCATTGATATATCCTGCAGCAAGAGCAGCAGTTCTAACACAAACCCTCCCGCAGGCGGCACCACTGGCTCAGCTATCAGTATATACAATATGAGCTTTTCACCCTCTTCAAAAACGGTAGCCATTGGAACAGTTGTGAAATGGACCAATAATGATGGCTATCCGCATACCGTTACGTCGAATGACGGTACCAGTTTTGACAGCGGTAATATGAGCGCAGGCGGAACCTATTCTTATACTCCAATGGTTGCAGGTACTTATGCATATCATTGCACTATTCATGGAATGGCAATGTCGGGTACATTAATAGTAACACCCTGACAGCAGTGGTACCTGTTTTTTGGCGGAAACTTTTGAGCAAGGCTATTTACAAAAGAAGCTGCCTTGATCAAGGGCAGATGAAAATATTTAATCCAGCCTATATCAATACGGAAAACATTTTTCAGATTTTTGGTTTTGTAAAAATTCACTTAACAGGTGCCGGAATATATTAACTGGTTCAATGCAGGATGATTTTTTTGTAAATCATTTTGTTATGCGCAATGCCAACCAGGTCAGCAGTTTTATTTGTGATTTCAATATTCAGGTTGCTATCAGTTTTTTCCTTTCCCTTTAATCCGGATAGTAATAGTTGCCGCTTTTTCTTTAGCAGGTATACAATCAATTAAACCCAGATTTTGCAGTTGAAATCTATTACGAGAAAAAAATGCTTCAAACACAGGCATTTGCTTGATTTTTTGATCTCATCATAGTTCACTATGTTTTCGACCAAAAAATCGGCTCAAACGCCTGTCTTTATTGCCTTTTTTCCTCTCATTACGATTTCCACTGCAAAATCCGGGTTAA
>JAYVUL010000114.1:0-20267 GCA_043787935.1 Chitinophagaceae bacterium
GCCGGTACAGGCAGATCACTCACCGGTACCGCATGGCTTAGGGCATCTTTCTTCCACATAAACTAATAACCTTGAGTTTATTTTACCAAAGGTTTGTAAAACAACTTTTTATTTTAAATCTTTACAAAAAAAATCAGCCATGAAAAAATTAGTCATTCTCGCAGCAATGATTGCTGCATTTACGTCCTGCCGTCATTTAAGCGGAAGTGGTAACCTTGTGACAGAAAAAAGACAGACCGATGGATTTAAGGGTATCGAGGCTGGTGGTGCTTTTGAAGTTGAATTAAAAACCGGCCCGGTATTGTCTGTGGAAATTGAGAGTGACGATAACCTGATCAAATATGTAGAAACAAGGGTAAGCGGCGGTGTGTTAAAACTCAACACCAAAGGCAACCTGAGTATCAACAATGGTCACTTTAAAGCCTTCATTACTGTGCCGGAAATTAAATCCATCAAATGTTCCGGTGCTGCCAGTGTAAAGGCGGTTGACCTCTTAACCTGTGCAGGCAAAATGAGCCTCGAGGTTTCCGGGGCCGGAGGTATCAAAGCCGAAGCAGACGCCCCTGAAATTGAAGCCGAAGCCAGCGGTGCTGGAAATATAGAGCTAAGCGGAAGAACCAGGAACTTTACCGCCAAAGCCAGCGGAAGCGGCGACATCAAAACAAAGAATTTAAAAAGTGAAAATACCGATGTTACCGTTAGTGGTGCTGGTACGGCCCATGTATATGCCAGCGTAAGCCTGAAGGCCGAAGCCAGCGGGGCAGGTAATATTTACTATAATGGTGGTGGAAGTGTACAGCAAAAAGTGAGCGGTGCCGGAAGTATTAAGCCGGAGTAAAGAGCGTTGTAATAAACAGTATTAATATGTGCAAAGGGAAAATGGTTAATGAATGTAATCAATTCCCTTTGTTATTTAATGCCTCAGTAATTTTACAGCCAGGATAATTAGCCCGATGAGGAAAAGAAATATCGAAATCCGGTTGATTCCATGCATGTATTTCACCCATTGACTGTTGGGCGCAGTAGGGTCTTTTTTTTTGAGGTATAAATATTGAGCAACCTGGTTCCAAACTCCCATAGCGTTTATTTGTTTTAATAATCTAAATTACAATTAAACCGCTCATTTGTTAAAACTGTTAAACATTTAGGACATAAAAAACTAAAAAAGCACAACCTTCGTACTTCCTGAACAAACTTTTAAATATCATGAAAAAATTATTATTCTTTTCAGCAACTTTATTTTTTTTAGCCGGTACCAGTTTTTCCCAACATAAATTTACTGTAGTTAAAACCACTGCCGCATGGAAGAAGCAACTATCCCCGGAGGCATACCAGGTTACCCGGCTGGAGGGTACCGAAAGGGCTTATTCAGGGGCTTTTTGGGACAACCACCAGGCAGGAACCTACAATTGTATATGTTGCGGATTGCCATTGTTCAGTTCTGCCACCAAGTTTGACAGCGGCACCGGCTGGCCCAGTTTTTATCAGCCCATTAATACAACCAATGTGCTGGATGAAAAGGATAATACCTATGATATGGAACGCACCAAAGTAACCTGCAGCAGGTGCGGTGCTCATTTAGGGCATGTGTTTAATGACGGACCCAGGCCAACAGGATTAAGGTATTGCATCAACTCAGTGTCATTAACTTTTGAAAAAATGAAATAACCTTTTTTTTGCTACTTTACAAGCATGAAAAAAATTGTAAATAAACATCCGCTGGCAATCAGGTGGTTTCACTGGATTAATTTTCCGGTGATAGCCATTATGATATGGAGCGGATTGTTGATTTATTGGGCCAATGATGTATACCGCATCGGATGGGGCGATACCACGATTCTTAAATTTTTTCCGGACTCTGTAACAAAAGCACTCAATCTGCCCTTTCGGCTTGCAGAGGGGATGAGTTTTCATTTTGTATTCATGTGGTTGTTTACCATCAATGGATTATTGTATGCAGGCTATTTATTTTTTTCGGGCCAATGGCGGTTGATCTTCCCCAATAAAAAATCATTGAAAGAAAGTTTACTGGTGCTGCTGCATGATTTGCATCTCCGAAAAGGTTTACCTCCACAAAAGAAATACAATGCTGCCCAGCGGATAGCGTATACCGGTGTGATGGTGATGGGCCTCGGGTCATTATTAACTGGCCTTGCTATTTATAAACCCGTACAGTTTAAAATAATATGTGCCCTGCTGGGCGGCTATGAGTGGGCAAGGGCCGAACATTTCATTTTAACTATTTTGTTCAGCCTGTTTTTTGTAGTGCATATTGTGCAGGTGGTACTGGCCGGCTGGAATAATTTCAGGGCAATGGTTGCAGGCTTTGAAGTGGTGAAGTCACCGGTAATGCCTTCTCCGCTTACCGATCCTGAAGAACCTCTGCAAGACCCTGCAATGCCTCCACCAAATACTGTAAATGCTTAACTATGTCAATGGAAAATGAAAGATTAATTTCCGAAAAAGAGATAAAGAAGAGAACCCTGCGCTCTTTTATCATTTTCTTTTTAATGATAGCAGCAGTGCTGTTTGGCTGGAAATGGCTGAATAGGCAGCCGGATGACAATGGCATACCAACGCCATTGAGGGCAGTACTCCGCACGAATGAATCATTGTTTTCTCAGGTGATTTTTAGTGAAAGTACTTTAAGTAAAACCTATCCTTCTGCAGTTGCCGAGCCAAGGGTGAGGGTGAATGGGGACTATGGTATGGGAGAAAATTTTGATGCGGCCAAATGGAAATTACAGGTGCTGAGAAGGGCCGGGGATACCCTGCTGATTACCCTGGATGAAATAAAGGCGTTGCCCAAAACCGATATTGTTTTTGATTTTAAATGTATAGAAGGATGGAGCCAGGTAACACACTGGGCAGGTGTAAAATTTTCTGATTTTGTGCAGCACTTTAAATTATCTGATGAAGCGGCTTTGCAGTATGCAGGCCTTATCACCCCCGACAAAGAATACTATGTAGGTATTGACCGTAAAAGCATGATGCATCCCCAAACCATTCTCTGTTATGAAATGAATGGTAAAGCATTGCCCCTTAACCAGGGATATCCACTTCGGCTCATCATCCCCGTTAAGTACGGTATAAAGCATTTAAAACGCATCGGTACCCTTAGTTTCAGCAACCAGCGCCCCCCAGATTACTGGTATGAACATGGCTACGACTATTATGCCGGCTTATAAATATTGCACAGATAAGAATGGATGCTTTATTTTTACAGTAAAGCAGTAGATCATATGGTTTCCAGTCAAATTAAATTACTGAACGAAAAGGAAAAGTTTGAAGCACTTTTTCAATATGCTTCATTGGGTATTTTGATTGTAGACCAGGATGGTGAAATTGTTTTAGCGAATAATTTTTTATTAAACCAGTTTGGCTATAGCAGTGCTGATGAGCTGGCAGGAAAAAAGATGGAGGTTCTGATCCCCCAGCGGTTTCATCACAACCATGTTGGTTATCGTACAAACTATGCGGCCCATCCTCAAAACAGGCCCATGGGTTTGGGAATAGACTTATTTGCGGTAAAAAAGTCCGGAGTGGAATTTCCGGTGGAAGTAAGCCTTAGCAATTTTAAAAATGAAGAAGCCAACTATAGCATTGCTTTTGTAAATGATATTACAAGAAGAAAAGAAATCGAGAAAGCAGTGCTGCTGCAACAACAAGAACTGGAAGAAATCAATTTAAAGATTGAAGATCTCAATAATGAACTGGAACAAAAAGTAGTTTTGCGTACCAGCCAGCTGGAGCAGGCCATGAAACAACTGGAAGAATCGAAAGATGAATTGACGCAGGCCCTCAGCAAAGAAAAAGAACTGAGTGATTTAAAATCACGTTTTGTTTCTATGGCCTCGCATGAATTCAGGACACCTCTGAGTACCATTCTTTCTTCAGCTTCGCTGCTGGCAAAATATATCAGGGAAGAAGAGCAGGAAAAAAGAGACAAGCATATCCTCCGCATCAAATCAGCCGTACACAACCTTACCGATATTCTCAATGAGTTTTTATCGTTGGGAAAAATTGAAGATGGTAAATTACTTACTAATTTATCCCGCTTCAACATAAAGGAATTACTAACCACCAGTTGTAATGAAATGCAGGGTATTGCAAAAAAAGGCCAGCAAATCAGCTATACCCATGAAGGGAAAACAGAGGTGGAACTGGATATGACCTTAATGAGAAATATCATAATCAACCTGTTGTCAAATGCCATCAAGTTTTCGCCTCTGGAAGGGGTGATAACGGTACAGAGCCGGGTGGAGGGGCAGGAAATCCGGTTGGTGATACAAGACAGTGGTATTGGTATTTCAACGGAAGATCAACAACACCTGTTTGAGCGGTTTTTCCGGGCAAAGAATGCGGTGAATATACAGGGCACAGGGTTGGGCCTGCACATTGTAGGTAAATATGTAGAACTGCTCGATGGTCAAATAACTTGTGAAAGCGAACTGGAAAAAGGAACCACCTTTATTATTACCTTTAGCAATAATATTGAATAATTTATTATGAAGCACCTGTTATTGATTGAAGACAATGATGAAATTAGAGACAATACAGCCGAAATACTGGAATTGGCTGGGTATAAAGTGGCTACAGCAGAAAATGGTAAGGTAGGCATAGAAAAGGCATTGGCAGACAAACCCGACCTGATCGTGTGTGATGTAATGATGCCTGTGCTCGATGGCTACGGCGTATTGCACCTGCTGAATAAAAACCCTGAACTGAAAGGGATCCCCTTTATTTTTTTAACAGCAAAAGCTGAAAGAGGTGATTTTAGAAGAGGAATGGAAATGGGTGCTGATGATTATGTAACAAAGCCTTTTACAGATATTGAATTGCTAACCGCAATCGAAAGCAGGCTTAACAAAGTAGAATTATTAAGGAAAAATTTTGAATCATCTGCAACAGGCATCCGGCAATTGATTGATGATTTAAGCGGGAAAAAAGTATTGCAAAATTTCACTGATGACAGAAATGTAAATCACTACAAGAGAAAACAGGTGATCTATACCGAAGGCAATCATCCAACCAAGTTATATTATATTGAAAAGGGAAAAGTAAAAACTTTTAAATCAAACCCGGATGGAAAAGAGTTTACGGTTGGCCTGTATGCTGCAGGTGATTTTATAGGGTATGTTGCTTTACTTGAAGAAACCGTTTATAAAGAAACTGCTGAAGCTATTGATGATGCTGAAGTAGCTATGATACCCCGGGAAGAATTTGAGGAACTGGTAAACAGCAACAAAGAGATACTTCAAAAATTTATCCGGCTGCTGGCAAAAGATGTAAGTGAAAAAGAAGAACAGTTGCTTGGGTTGGCATACAATTCACTTCGCAAAAGGGTGGCAGACGCTTTGATAACACTGCACAACAAATATAAAGAAGAGAAAGGCGAAAAATTTTCAATCCATATTTCCAGGGAAGACCTTGCCAATATTGCCGGCACAGCAACAGAATCACTGATCAGAACATTGAGTGATTTTAAATCGGAAAAATTAATCGAGATACAGGCAGGAAATATTGTGATACTGAATGAGAGGAAACTGGCCAGTATGCTTAATTGAGGCACCTTTGTACAGGCTGCGCTGTAAACCGCTTCCGGGTTGATTTGCGGTTAAATTTTTCAGGAAGGAATTGTTTGATTCAACAATAAATCAGTTAATGAAAAGGCTCATGAAAAATCACGAGCCTTTTTATTAACTGGTAAAAGTTTGATCCTATTGAACCTTCATCATTGCATACACTTTCCTGCTTATTTCCTCAAACTCTTTTTCCATCAACGCAATAGATCCCTCTTTGGTGGCGGATAGTGGCTCAAGTGAAAAAGCCACTTCTAAATAAAGATCACTCAGCCTGCGGCGGAATTTGAATTCATCAAAGAAAATAGTTTGCCGTTTTAACTCCAGTATTTCGTGGCGCATACTGTCTAACTGGTCGTAGCTTTTTTGCTGTGCTGCCGTTTTGGTTGCGATCTTCTTCAATGCAGCCAATGAATTATCCATGGAGTCCACCAGCACGGCTAATTTTTCATGCAGGGTATGAAGCCTCATACTCTGCAGGTATAATTTCTCCATCGTTTTGGCAGAAAAGCCTTTGGCATCATTGGCAGTAATATTGATATATTGCTCGTAGCTTTTTCCATCTGCTTTTAGTACGGCTTTATATTTCCCTACCGGTACTTTGGGGCCAACAAAACCGGAGTACAATACGCTGGAACCTGCTACAAATCCACCTTTGGCCACTTTGGGCGGGTTGCTGTTCAGTTCCCAGTACACTTTATTAAGCCCTTTGTTAGAGGTGCCGTTGATATCTCTTATTTTTTTATTGGCAGCATTATATACTTCCAGTTTTACTATATCATGGCTCTTTTGTTTCAGGTAATAATTAAATGCAGGCAATACTACTTTGTTGCCTGCAGTCCATCCAGCTACATTATATCCCGGCGAGGGTACCTGTGCAGCAAAGTCATATTTAAAATCTGCTGACGGGAAAAACAAGGCATCAGCATTGGCATCTGATTTTACCAGGTCCCTCAAAGCCTGCAAATCATCTATGATATAAATACCACGTCCATAGGAAGCAATTAATAGATCTCCTGTTACAGGATGGACTTTAATATCCCTCACCAGGTTGTACCAGGGCATATTCTGGTACTTGCTCCTCATCCAGCTGGTACCGCCATCGAGTGAAAAGAACAGGCCCATTTCTGTGCCGGCAAATAATAATTTTTCGTTTTTGGTATCTTCCCGCAGCACATGTGCGAAGCCGGTAAACTCAGGAGAGGAAAGTCTTTTCCAGCTGTTGCCACCATCATTGCTCATAGCTATATAAGTGGCATGGTCGCCATACATGTGGTTATCAAACGTAGCATACATCCTCCTGGTATCCAATTTTGAAATTTCGATACTGCTTACCCAGGCAGCTTTAGGGATGCCTGTTTTCCATACTGCCGCTGATTTGTTGGTCCATGTTTTACCAGCATCACTTGTTACCTGGAGGTTGCCGTCATCGGTACCCACCCAAATGATATTTTCATTGGTTGGGTGTTGGGTAATGGTAAAGATGGTGCAGTGATTTTCGGCACTGGTATTATCACCGGTAATGCCCCCGCTTTCTTCTGTTTTTTGTTTGGCTTTATCATTTGTGGTAAGGTCGGGTGAAATGCGTTGCCAGTTCCTTCCGTCATCTGTTGATTTGTACAGGTATTGATTGGCCATGTATAAATTGTACATGGGTTTTCCATTTCCTTGCTTTTTGGCAGAAGTGCCGGTTACTATCGGCGTGTTCCAGTTAAAGCGATGTTCCTCATCACCGTTCATTTTTTGCGGCTTGATGGAAGTGGAAAGGCCGGTGGATAGATCAATCCTGTTGGCATTACCACCCTGAGATTCAGCAAACACAATCTTAGCATTAACCAGGCTTGGCTGTACCCAAAAACCATCACCTCCATTCAGGTCTAACCAGTCTGCACTGCTTACACCACCAGGAGAAGAGTTGGCAGCCATCCAGCTTCCATTGTCCTGCAGGCCACCATAAACATTATATACAGGTTCATTATCTGCGCTCACATGATAAAACTGGCCAACCGGTAAGGTATTTAAAAATTGCCAGGATACACCCTTGTTCATACTCAGGTAAACGCCACCATCTGTACCTAAATAAAGCATATCGGTATTGTCCGGGTTTATCCAGAGTGCATGATGGTCGGGGTGTGGTTCCACTCCACCGATCACCGTATTACTCCAGGAAAAGCCACCATCTTTTGAGTATTCAAAATCATATGCTGGTCGATACACTTTTTTAGGATCTTTAGGATCAAATACCAAAGTGCTGAAATAAAATGGCCTTGCAGTGATGTTTTCAGTAGCGGCTAATTTTTCCCAACTGCTGCCTTCATCTTTTGATAAATATAAGCCCGGTGTTTTTGCTTCCACAATGGCCAGTGCCTCTGCAGGTTTTGATGGGTTGATAGTGATTACAAGCCTTCCTAAATCACCTGTGGGCAAGCCTTTCGTTACTTTGTTCCAGGTGTCGCCACCATCAATACTTTTGTACAATGCACTGCCTTCGCCACCTGAAGCAAAACCGTAGGGCTTCCTGCGAAACTGCCAAAAACTGGCCAGCATAATTTTAGGATTGGCAGGGTTGATAGCAATATCTGCACAGCCGGTTTCATCATTTACAAAAAATATTTTTTTCCATGTTTTTCCTCCGTCTGTTGTTTTGTACAAACCCCTGTGCGGGCTGCTATGCCAGAGCGGGCCGGGTACTGCCACAAATAATGTTTTAGTATCGTTGGGGTCAAATAATATTTTACTGATATGCTCTGTACTGTCTAATCCAATTTTTTGCCAGTTGGTTCCTCCATCAGTTGATTTGTACATACCATCGCCGATGGATACGGTGTTACGCATATTGCTTTCGCCTGTGCCGGCATACACCACTTTTGCATTATTCTTTTCTACTGCTAAAGCACCAATGCTTTGACAATATTTGTCAAATACCGGGGTAAATGACAACCCTCCGTTTTGGCTTTTCCAGATGCCGCCGCCGGCAGTGCCAACATACAAGTTGAGTTGTTCACTCGCCATTACCCCTTCAATAGCTGTTATCCTGCCACTCATGGTGGAAGGGCCAAGTGCCCTTGCCCCAAGGGTTTGAAAATACGAGGAGTTAAGGCTGGTTTGGGAAATGGCAGCGAAGCAACACAAACAAGCTGCGAGAAACATTGATGTTTTTTTACACATAAAAAAATTATAGAGAGGTGAATGGAATGATAATAGCCTGAAGTGAAAAAACACGCCAGTAATTTTTACAGGTTGGAGGTTAAAATGATTGGTTTTTAATGGATACCCGGAGCCTGCGCTGTTCAACAATTATTATACAATGAGCGGTTGGTTATTTAATACAAAGGGGTTTTAAATTACTTTTAGCTGCATTGGCAAGGCTTACATTCAGGAATGAAATTCAGGGGACTACATTTAAATGTTACTGAACATGAGCAACCATTGCATTTTATCTCCTGCTGATTTGAAAAAGAACTGCAAAAGAATAGCTGTATAAAAAACAGCTTGCCCAATCACCGGAAAAAGAGTTGGGCAAGTTGTTTCTCAAAAAAAATTATTTATCAGAGAATATTTTTTCGTCTACCGGCTCATTGATCGTTATTTTTTTTGCCGCCAGTACCATTCCGCCCTGGTCAAGTTTAAAAGGCATTTTTACGCCTCCGTCAATCGCCTGGTAATCCAGGGTTTTTACGGTCATCTTTACATCCTGCCCCTGTTGCTTTACAGTAGTTTCCTGTTTGTATACCAGGAATGTTTTAGTGTCGAAGAAATAGGTAGTCTCGTTTTTATTTTTGGTAGTCAGTTTCATTTTAAAATACTCGTTGCCATCTTCTTCATCCTTGCCCAAAAATTCTACAGCTGATCCTTTGTCTTTGTAATCTACAAATGCTCCCTGCACATCCAGGTCATCTAATTTTTCTTTTAATTCATCTTCGCTTAAAGGCTGCAGCGTTGCTTTTCCAGCCATAGGGTTTTGGCTCCATCCTTTGGTAGGGGTTACAATGTCAATAAACTGGTTGCCCTGAAATTCACCGTCTGTTCTCATTCCTTTGCCATTTACGGCCTGCATGGTATAGGGTATCTCAAGCCCCTGTACTTCAACGTTACCTACCATTTTGATGGAACTTACTTTTTTCCAGTTCTCTTTTCCTCCAATAGCATCAATATATTTGTCGATAATTTCATCAGCCGTTTGAGCTTTTACAGCAAAGCTGCTGCCTATAAAAGCCGACAATAATAAGGTGTGCGCAAAAATCTTTTTCATTTGATTATTTTAATTGATTTAGAAATAAATTACAATAATAGGGAATATATTTTAGCATCGCATTGCTATGTGAAATAAATTATTTTTTTTATCATTTTAGCGGCAAAAAGTAATTTATCCGGTTTTATTATTTGACCGGTAAAAGGGCTGTATCAATGGGAACAAGAGGACATCCTGCCCGATACAGAATGGTTTTGAGGTTATCAAACAGCAACAATACATCCTTACGTTTTTAGATATGTATAGGTAATTTTTTTTGGTAAAGATACCTCTGCCTCAGATTTCTGCGAAGGCGGCTGCTTTATACCGGGTAGCATTGATTGGCTTACTGGCGGGGAAAGGAAGAGGTTAGCGGATCAGCAATGTATGCCCAATTTATTATAAAGCGGAGGAAATGAATTTATTGAACTCATTTTTTGTTGTATTGAAATCTTTTTCGAAGTATTCTGTTTCATTACGGAGTTTTTGTTGTTTTTTAACCAGGTTGTCTTCCGGGGATAATTTTTTTTCAGCAGCTGCCTTTAATAATATTTCCTGCCTTCTTGCATCATGTATTATTTCGGTAATAAATTCATCTTTTAAAATAAACAGGTTCTGGAAATGTTCTGCCAGTGCCAAAAAATCCATATCTGTATTATGGTCAACCACTACGCTCAGCCTTGTTTTTAAGAAACTGTTTTCCTGCTTGAAGAAATCAAGCAGCCGCAACCATCCTGCACATTCCTGCAGGAATTGTTCTGTTTTACTTATTTTTTCATTATCGTAAGCCTTATTAGACATAAAGGGTAACTGCTTGTTTATAATGCTCATCTTCCTGTTATTTTCCCCCGCAACCCATGATAGCTTTTCCCATGTCTGCCGCCGGGCTGATGTATGGTATGCCAAGACCCATACCCCGTACAATCAGCAGGCAGGCCATAAGCATCATCAGGTAGGGATAGGCAGACCTTATCTTTTGCCTGATGCTGATACCTATAAAATTCCCCCAAAAAGCAATGCTCCACATTACAGGTAAAGTGCCTGCTCCAAAGGCTGCCATAAACAGAATACTGTTTTTAATATCACCCGTAGCAGTAGCACCGGCAATGGCCAGGTACACTAATCCACAGGGCAGGAGGCCATTTAACAAACCAATGGCAAATAAAGTGGATTGATTTTTTTTAAAGAACAACTGCCCGAAGGCGAACCGTATTTTTTGGAAAAAATTATTGCTGGTATTGAACTGCCTTAAGCTGCCCGGAAAAAATTTCGGAATAATCAGCAGCAATAGAATAGCTGTTCCCAGCAGGATGGATAACCATTGTTGAAATCCAAGCAGGGCAAAGCTTTTACCAAGCAGGCCAGATACAAGACCAAACAAAGAATAGGTTACAATCCGGCCAGTATTGTATAATAGTGCACCGATAAATTTTGAATGCAAACTGTCATCGCCAAGGGGTAAGGCCAGGGCCAGCGGGCCACACATGCCTATGCAGTGAAAACTGCCGATAATACCCATTGTAAATGCTGCTATAGCTATCTGTAACATGTTTGTTTTCTTTTTTTTATCACTGCTTAAAACACAAGTTTGTTTTCAAAATAATAAGTAATACCGTCAGCCTGCCAGTTCACCTGTAATTCATAATTGCCTTTTTGGCCTGCGGGCAGGCGTACCGATATGTTTCCAGTTGCGGTAAAAAAATTTTTCTGAATATCTTTCCTCTCGTCAGAAGGACAGTAAAGCAGTATGCTGCCACTCACTTGTTTTCCTGCAAACTCTTTTGGAAAATGCAGTACTACCTGCTGATCAGTGATCTCTTGTGTTACCGGTGATGACAGGGCCTGAGTTCTTTTTACAGCATCAATCCTGGCCTGGTACTTTAATTCCTTTGCATAATAATCGGTCGTTACCAAATCAACTTTTTGGGTAGATGATTTAAGCACCATTAATAAAATGCCCGCCACAAAAGCGATGTAAACAAAAAGTATTCTATATCCCCAGTTCATAAAAAAGTTTAAAAGTTTACTGTTGTTCTCAGGTTCTATTGTTCAAAATATTTAAGGGTGTTCCTCTTACAAGAGGCCAAACTTTCCACCTACTCATACACTTCTGGCCCGATGAATTTTGCTTCAATCGTTTTTATTTTTTTTCCATTTTCATACAGGCCAATGATCACAGTTTTTTTCCAGCTCTTTACATCATTCCTGTTCAGTTTTACAAAAAATTGGAGGTTGGTATAAGCTTCTTTCTGCACAATTAAATTACCACTTCCTACAGGGGTAATCTCTCCGGTAATATTTTCCAGTTTTAATGTAAAGGGAATATCCAGGTGTGTTTTATTAGCCAGTTTTAAATTGTACAGGTTGGATATCCGCCCATCAGGCAAGGAAGAGTATGTCATACCGGAGGTGCGCATTAGCCTTGCGTCCAGGTCTGTTCTGCTTACAATCAGGAAACCAAGCAAAACCAACAGCAGGCATAATACTACGGTATACGCCTTTATCCGTGGTGTAAATTTTAATTGTACCCCTTTCTTAATACTATTTTCTGAAGCATACCTGATCAGCCCTTTGGGTTTGTGGACGCTGACCATAATATCATCGCATGCGTCAATGCAGGCCGTGCAGTTTACACACTCCAGTTGTGTGCCATTGCGGATATCAATACCTGTGGGGCACACCCTTACGCAGGCAAAGCAATCAATGCAATCCCCCTTTGGCGGGGCAATTGCTGCAAATTTATCTGCCAGGTCATTGCAGGCACCAGTGCCTTTGCAATCCGTGCATTTGCAATCATGCTTTTCTTCTTTATCCTCTTTAGTATATTTACCCCTTGGCTCTCCGCGCAGGTAATCATAGGCCACCAGGATAGAGTTTTTATCCAGTAATACCCCCTGCAGCCTTCCATAAGGGCAAACAACTATACATACCTGCTCCCGGAACCACCAGTACACAAAGAAGAATATGCTGGTAAATACCAGCAGAGATATCAAAGTGCCGATATTGGCGGATGGGTTTTTAATGTGGTCAATCAATTCATCCATGCTGATAAGATAAGCAAGAAAGAAATTGGCAATGAGGAAGGATATCAGGAAAAACGAAATGAACTTGATGGTTCTTTTCCTGATCTTTTCTCCATTCCAGGGCATTGCCTTAAGTTGTTTTTGTTTGGTGGAGTCTCCATCAATCCAGTATTCAATTTTCCTGAAAACCATTTCCATGAAAATGGTTTGAGGGCAGGCCCAGCCGCAGAATATCCGTCCAAATACTACCGTAAACAAAATCACAAACACAATAAAGGTTAGCATGGCAATACCGAAAATAAAAAAATCCTGGGGCCAGAAGATCAATCCAAAAATGATGAATTTTCTTTCCAGGAAATTCAGCATCAGCAGCGGCTCACTGTTGACTTTTAAAAAAGGCAGCGTAAAAAATACAGCCAGGTAAAAAATACTAAACCTTGTGCGCAGGTTGTACAGCCTGCCTTTTGGTTTTTTGGGATTGATATAATTGCGTTTGCCATCTTGTGAAATGGTAGCCACAGAATCCCTGTATGAACCTTTTTTGTCTTCCTTTTTTATGTCTGTTATAATTTCCATTTATATTTTTTTATACAAGATCACTTTGCCGGTTTAGCCGCAATGGCTGAATCAATCTTTACTGCTGCAGGTGCTGCTACGGCTGCCGAATCAGTTTTATCTTCTGTATACAAATCACCCTGCGGTGCTTTAGGAACGTCGGGTTTAGTGCCCCTGAGTGTTTTAATATAGCTGGCGAGCTGGCTTATTTGTTTTGGAGTAAACTGTGTGCTCCATGACTGCATCCCTTTATCCGGATAGCCCATTTTAATAGTTTTAAAAATGTCATTTAAAGAACCCTTATGTATCCAGTAATCATCAGTTAAATTGGGCCCTACGTTTCCGCCACCATCTTTTAAATGACAGGCTACACAATTGGCTTCAAACATGGTTTGTCCTGCCTTTATGCCACTTGCATCAGCCATTGGCACATTTTTTTCATCCACTTTGTCTTTGTTATTGGCCTCAAATATTTCTTTTTCAATCCTGGCATTTTCCATTTCATCAGCATATTCTTCAGTAGGGTTTTTTCCTGAGCCCAATGCATGAAAATAGCCGAGGTAAATAAATGCCACTACAATGGTAAAAATGAATCCATACTTCCACCAGGGTGGTAAAGCATTGTCGAGTTCCCGGATACCGTCGTAATTATGGTCCAGCATTACATCCGCTTCTTTTTCCACTGCAACAGCCCGTGTAAAAAATTTCTTGTCAAGCATGGCCCACCATTCACTTAACCTCGATTCTTTTGCGGGGACTGCTGTTTTTTCAGGCAGCAATTCCTGGTAAATACGTTTGATGGAAAAGGCCAGGAAAAAAATGGCAAATATTTCAGCGGCAATCACGCCAACAAAAGCGTAAAAAGTATTAACAGATAATCCGCCATAATTGGATACTTCCTTTACAGCATCTGCTGCTGCAGCAGTTTGTGCAAACCCGTGCTGCGATAGTAAAGTGAATGAAAGCAGCAACACAATACCTGCTGCCTTACCGGCAGTTTTATTTTTTTCTATCACCTGTTTGCTGATGGCTATCAAAGCCTGGCCCATACCCCATATTACAAAGGCCAGCACCAGTGCCGTTATGACCAATAAGATCGCCAGCAGGTTGCTGCTTGCTGCTGCAGGGGCCGGTGCTGCCTGGTTTGTGTTTTGAGCCATGCCATTAAATACAGTGAGCAGTAATGCTGCAACCGGTAGTATTTTTTTCTTTATCAACTGAATGAAGTACATAAAATTATTTATAAGGTTGAGTTAGGTAATTCTTCTTTATCAAGCGGCAGGTTAGATAATTCTTTGATTCTTTCCTTGCCAATATTTTTTACCATTACCAGCAATACCACAAAAAACAGGAAGAAGATGAACAGGGAGATCATAGGATAGATCTGGGCATTATCAATTTTTTCGGTATACTGTTTTATGAAATTGAACATGGTTTTTATTTTTGAGCGTTAGCAGATTTAGCAATATCAGTTCCCAGCCGTTGAATGTAGGCGATCAAAGCAATCACTTCTCTGTTGGGTGAAATACGGATGCTGTCTGTTCTCAACACACCGGATATGTCATTTGCCTGCGTCATCAGATCCCGGTTGGCAATTTTTTCATACCCTTTTTCGTATGGCACACCGAGTGTCCTCATGGCATTTATTTTTGCAGCGGTATTGCTGGTGTCAAGGTCTTGTTCCAGCATAAATGGATAAGCCGGCATAATGGACCCTTCACTCATAGAGGAGGGTTCCCTGAAATGCCGGAAGTGCCAGCCATCAGATTTTTTCAGGTTGCCTGATCCTTCTCTTGCCAGGTCGGGCCCTGTGCGTTTGCTTCCCCATTGAAACGGATGGTCATAAATAAACTCACCTGCTTTGGAGTACTCGCCATACCTTTCTGTTTCACTTCTGAAAGGGCGTATCATTTGCGAGTGGCAGGTATAGCAGCCTTCTCTTACATAAATATCCCGGCCCTGCAGTTCAAGCGGTGTATAGGGTTTTACTGCGGTGATCGTGGGGATATTTGTTTTTACCAGGAAAGTGGGGATCAATTCTATCGCACCGCCAATCAGTATCACCACTAAACTCAACACCATGAGTTGCACGGGTTTTCTTTCTATCCACCTGTGCCAGTGTTCGCCAGTATGTTTTACATATTCTCTCTCCAGCGGCGCTGCTTCAGCCGGTTCATCAGCTACCAGTTTACCAGACTTAACCGTTTTATAAATATTGTAGAATAGGAAGAATACTCCCACCAGGTACAAAGTGCCCCCCAATGAACGCATGGCGTAAAAAGGTTTCATGTAAGTAACCGTTTCAAGAAAGGTATATTTCAAATTGCCTGCCTCTGTAAATTGTTTCCACATCAGGCTTTGCTGCACGCCTGCCCAGTACATGGGTATTGCATAAAACAAAATACCGAGTGTGCCTAACCAGAAGTGGTTGTTGGCTAATTTTTTTGAGTATAAAGAAGTATTGAAAATTCTTGGGATCAACCAGTACAGAATACCAAAGGTGAGCATACCGTTCCAGCCTAAGGCACCAACATGCACGTGAGCTATAATCCAGTCGGTGTAATGACTGATGGCACTCACACTTTTCAGCGACAACATCGGACCCTCAAATGTTGCCATGCCATAAGCGGTAACAGCCACCACCATAAATTTTAAAATCACATCATCTCTCACCCGGTCCCATGCACCCCGCAAAGTAAGTAAGCCGTTGATCATACCACCCCAGCTTGGAAAGATGAGCATGAATGAAAATACCACCCCCAGTGATTGTGCCCAGTTGGGGAGTGCTGTATATAATAAATGATGGGGCCCTGCCCAGATGTATAAAAATATTAATGCCCAAAAGTGAATAATGGAAAGGCGGTACGAATACACAGGCCTGTTGGCTGCCTTGGGTAAAAAATAATACATCAAACCCAGGTAAGGTGTAGTTAAAAAGAAGGCAACTGCATTGTGACCATACCACCATTGAACCAATGCATCCTGCACACCGGAATACCAGCTATAACTCAACAGCCAGGTATAGGGTAATTCCCCCGAACGCACAATATGTAAAACCGCTACCGTTACAAAAGTGGCAATGTAAAACCAGATGGCCACATACAAATGTTTTTCCCTTCTTTTAAGGATCGTGCCGAACATATTCCAGCCAAAAACAACCCATAAAACAGTAATGGCCAGGTCTATTGGCCAGATGAGTTCTGCATATTCTGCGCCATTACTAAGGCCTAAGGGCAATGTAACAGCTGCTGCTACAATGATGAGTTGCCATCCCCAGAAATGTATGGTACTCAGCTTATCACTGAACATCCTGGCTTTGCACAACCGCTGCAGCGAATAATATACCCCCATAAAAATACCGTTGCCTACAAAGGCAAATATTACTGCATTGGTGTGCAACGGGCGCAGCCTGCCAAACGAACCGTACTGCGTAATATTCATTGCCGGAAATATGAGTTGTAATGAAACCCACAGCCCGGCAAGCATTCCCACAGCACCCCATAGTATGGTGGCATAAGCAAAGTTTCGAACTGTCTTGTTGTCGTAATAAAATTTTTCTACCTGCATGTCGATTTATTTGTTTTGGGTTTTTATTTCTGAAGTATTGGTTGAGCTTTTCGGTAGGTCATCATCAAAGAGCATTCTTACCGAAGGGGTGTAATCATCATCAAACTGGCCATTCTTAACACTCCACAAAAAAGCAATGAGAAAAGAACCTGCCACCACAATGCTGATACCGATTAAAATGAATAATGCACTCATATTGAATTTTAATTGAAACAAAAGTATAGGCTCTGCTTATTTAATAGGCTGACAGTAATCAATGGCTGCAATGATATTTATCAGGTATGATTTTTATGATAGCACCTGACCTTAATCAGCACTGCAACCAACTGCTATCATTGCGGTGCAGCAGGCTCCTTGTTATATTTACGCCAAAATAGTAAGTATGAAAAATATAATTGCCCCAATAGATTTTTCACCGGTATCTGTAAATGCAGCCCGGTATGCAGTGCAGTTGGCTGAATTTTATAATGCCAATGTATGGCTTTACCATGCATACGAATTGCCTGTTACCCATATTGAATATGGCTATCCTTTTGTTACTTATGCAGAGTTGCATAATGCTGCCGATTTTCAGTTGGGCGAATTGGTTAAAGAGTTGTCCGGCATGGTTAAAGTGCCTGTAACAATCAAAGTGAAGGTTGAAATGACTAACCTTGCAAATGGTTTAATTTCCCTTTGCGATGAAGTGAAAGCAGATATGGTGATCATGGGCATTACCGGGAAAGACAGGCTTACAAGATTGCTGATCGGCAGCAATACCATTCATGCCATACATCATTTGCATTGCCCCGTATTGATCGTTCCTGCGGGTTCTTTATTTTCACCGTATCAAAAAATTGGGTTTGCGGCCGACTATGAAATTGCCGCATCACCGGCAGCAATCGGTTTGATCAATAATATTACCGGTACTTTTAAAGCCAGTTTGCATGTCATTAATGTTGATTGGGACAACCGGCATTTTACCCCGGATGCTGAAACAAACCAGGTGTTGCTGCACAAGCAATTAACTAATGGCCAGGCCAGTTTCCACAACCTGGAAAGTGAACAGGTGGCCACCGCTATTCATAATTTTGCAAAAAATAATAGGATAGACTTATTGGTTACTCTCCCAAAAAAACACAACCTGATGGAAAAGTTGTTTTCAAGGAGCCATACGCCGGAATTGTTGTACCATACTGATATGCCCGTTCTTTGCATCCCGGAATAATTTTTTTGTTGCTATTCATTTTTCCTTTTTCCCTCACGGCCACTGCTGATTAAAATCAAAAAAAGTACTGATATAACTCATTTGAATTTCACTTATAAAGAAGTAGGTTTACAGTGAAATATTAAATTAATACTATGAATAATTTCTCAAAAGTGAGCCTTGCTTTTTTAGCAGGAGCCGCCGCAGGAGCCATCGCAGGTATTTTGTTAGCGCCCGACAAAGGCACCGAAACCCGGAGGAAAATTACCGACAAAGCAAAAGACCTGAAGGAATCTGCAACCGATAAAATCAGGCATGGTTTTCAACGGGTGAATGACATGAAGGAAAAATTCTCCAAAGAAGCTGAAGAAATGCTTGCCTGACACGAAAAAAACAGGCCGCCAAATGTGAAAACAAGGTTATACCAACCTCAAATCTTTGCAAAGCCCGGCCTGTTTATTATTTTTTAATCAATCTAAGGTAAATGGAAAAGGATACTGATTCAAACGAAAACATTTTCGACAATATCACAGGTTACATTAATGCGAGGGTGGAACTGATGCGTCTGAAGATGATTGAAAAAGTGGCAGCTATTTTATCCAATGCCCTTTCTGTCCTGATCATTATCCCGTTTTTTTTGATTGCTTTTCTATTTTTTAGTATAGCCCTGGCCCATTATTTTTCGGAGTGGTGGGGGCATGAATTTGCGGGATACCTTACTGTTACCTTTATTTACCTGCTGATTGGGTTTTTGCTGGTCTGGAACCGGAAAAACTGGCTGATCAAACCCATGCAGAATGGATTCATCAAACAAATCTTTAGCAAGCACAAGCATGAATGAGATAACCAATATGAAGGAGTTGCGGGCTGCCATCAAACTGCTGGAGGCAGAAGTTTCCTATAAAGACCTTTTACTGAAGCAAAATATTTCAGACATAAAAGAAAGTATGCACCCTGCAAATATTCTTGCGGCTGCTTTTAATAAACTAACAGGTGGCGAATCCTTTCATTTTGAAAGGCGTCATTCCTTTTCGGGCGGCATAAATTTGGTGAAAACCGGGCTGGCACTATGGCTGCGTAAATTATTGTTTAAAGCAGAAGATAAAGTGGAACAAAATGTGTACGATGCCATCGATAATGCATTTGATCACGTCAGAGATTTTTTGAAGAAGAAAGTTTAACTGTTCAACAATCCGGTGGTTCTTTATACCTTCCTTCCATTTAATTGTTCCCTGTATTTATATTGTATTTTTGCACCTAATAACTCCACTTTACAGCATGACTCTCATCAATAAAATTTCCAGGGTTTTTGTGCTGCTGATACTATTCGCTTCCTGCAAAAAAAAACAGGAAAGTATTGTGCCGGCAGTTGAAAATATTTCTGAGTCTGTGTATGCCTCCGGGGTTATCAAAAGCAGGAACCAGTACCAGGTATTTTCTACTGTGAACGGGCTGCTCCTGCAAGTGTTTGTCACCGAAGGGGATACCGTTAAAAATGGGGACCCTCTTTTCAGCATAGTAAACGAAACGGCGGTCTTAAATAAGGAGAATGCAAAACTTGCGAGTGACTTTGCCGCTGCCAATACCAACAGTGATAAGGTAAATGAATCAAAAATAAATGCTGACCTGGCAAAAGCGAAAATGGACAATGATTTACTGCAATTGCAACGGCAGCGAAATTTATGGGCCCAGGATATTGGTACCCGTAATGAGGTAGATCAACGGGAACTGGCGTATAAGAATGCTGCAACCAATTATGAGGCAGCCAGATTACGGCTCAATGATTTACAGAAACAGTTGAACTTTACATCAGAACAGGCGAAAAAAAGTTTAGCTATCAGCAGCACTATCGCAAAAGATTATACTATAAAGAGTAATGTTACCGGGAAAGTTTATAGTGTGTTGAAAGAAAAAGGCGAAATGGTGAATACACAAAGCCCAATAGCTATCATTGGTGATGCCGGTGATTTTTTCCTGGAGCTGCAGGTAGATGAATATGATATTGCCAAAATAAGGACTGGGCAAAAAGTACTGCTCAGTTTAGACAGTTATAAAGGGGAAGTGTTTGAGGCTGTGGTTACAAAAATTAATCCGTTGATGAATGACAGGTCGAGGTCATTTAC
>JAYVUL010000115.1:0-3631 GCA_043787935.1 Chitinophagaceae bacterium
GTTCCTCCTTGTGTAGTTGGGCCACCTGTTGCGCTCACGCTGGTGATTGTCCAGGTAGTGCCACCAGGAACAGTGAAGTCATCAGCTGCCTGTGAATTAAAGGCAACATTCGCTGGTTCAAAAACCTGTGATGGAGGACCATTCAAACCGGCAGCGCCTGTCTGGCTATACAGCACACCCGGAGGAGTGCCTGCACCCAGTGAAACCGTAAGAACAGTTCCATTGCCAGCGCAAAGTGGTGCATCAGGCAATGCTGTTACTATTACACCTGGCATAACCCCTGCGGAAACAGTTACAGTAGGAGTACCCGAGTTACCCGTACCAAAGACGCAGCTACCAGATGGTGCTACTGAAACCAATGAATAGGTTGTAGTAACAACAGGCGTAACCGGTATGTTATCACCACTATTATAATTATTAACAGTAAAGTCGCTACCAACAGTGGGATGTATAACAACTGTATATGGAGCTGTACCACCGGTGATATCTACTTTTAAATTTGCTACAGAACCCGAGCATGTGGTAACAGGGCCTGGAGTAAATGTTTGATATAACACATCATCAACCCCTATATTATTGGACCTGTTTCCACTTGGGCCACCAAGCTCAACAAAATACCGGAATGCGATGCGGCCGGAAACACCTGCAGCAGGTAAACCAGACATGGTGATCGTGTATTGTGTCCATGCGGTTGGATATCCTGATGCAGTATAGTTTGGATTAATATCAAATAAAACTGTAGTAAAATCGCCAACACTGGTTTCGCTGGCACCAACATCCACACTGTTTCCATTGGTACTTAAGCGTACCTGCATCCTGTCGGGGAAAGCATTGTTTACCGACTTAGTATAGAAACTGAACTTATCTCCATTCCTTAAATTTATAGCAGGTGCAAACATCCAGTTACTAAGCGTTGAAAGACCAGCTCCACTGTTAAAATTTACTGTTCTGAAATCAATACCATTGTTTGGAGGGAAAGCGCCACCGGTAGTACTTGATTGCCATGTGGAATTAGTACCTGATCCTGCAGGATTGCTTAAGTTTTGTTGTGCCCAGCCGGCTGGTAATGGAACTGCTTCAAAGCCTTCATTAATAAGATTAGTAGCAACCGGAGCACCACCTACCTGACTTAATATAGATTGAGTTGGGGCTACAAGTGGTGTACAGGGCAGGCCCGTAACAGTCAGCGTATAATGCTGGCAGGGAGCAGAGATCTGAGTTAATATAACTGTTAAAATACCATTTGAGGGAACGGTGCAGGAAAATGTAAGGGGGGCACCGCCAGCAGGTGAACTTGCTCCGCCATCAGCAAGGTAGTTGGTACATACATTAGTCTTGACAAAACAACCAAGGTAAGCAACACCTAAAACATCACCAGAAGCGCCATCAGAAACATACGAAATAGTCACGCACTGGCTTGCACCGGTTGAGTTCTTAAGGGTATAAGTATCATAAAAGAACGGGCCTGTACCTAGTGGGCCGGGACAGGTTTTTGGAGCGGCACAGGTAGATGCAATACCATTCCTTCCCATACGTCCGTTTGTTAATGTAGGATCACCTGCAACAAGGCTACCGCCAAACGTACAAACATCACTGGGATTATTTGGGTTTAGGGGATTGTTTATTGCGTGATTAGCAGCTTTAACAATGTTAGCTGCTTTATTATTTAAAGAGGGTACGTCAGTAGCAGCATTATCATTAGCTACCAGCGCTTCTTTACCCACCAGTAAATCTTTATTTACCTGCGGAGGAACAATGCTTACGGGCTGCGACTTTAGAGGGGCAGCATTCGCACTCATTTTAATGGGACTTATTGTATTGGCCTTCGGATTTGTTACATTGACAAACTTTGAGCCCTTACCTTCTCCGGCCTTCACAGCAGGAGCCTGTATCGGAGTCGAGGTATTACCCATAGAGTTAGTTAATGCCGGAGTTTGTTTCTGTGCAAACGAAACCTGAAAAGAAATACCCAAAACAAGGATCGTCAGAAACGATTTGAGCATAGCTTTTTTTAAATTCTTTAAAGTAATTGTTTTTTGCATAAAATTAGTTTTAGTTTGTTTGTATAACATGTTAAGAACATGTTTAAGAAATACTTGTACCAGTTATAAACATAACAATACAGGCCATTTGTAAATAAAGGTAATTAATTTAACTTAAAATTAAATAAATTTGTATCAATTTTTATAAAACCCGGCGCCTGGCAAAGGAAGGCGCCATAATTTGTCAGTATGTTGTGTTTAGCCGCATAAATACATTACAATTTTAATGAATATAATACCTCTCGCATGTTAAAACCAGGCCATGGAAGCCGTTGCTGCCTACCTTGTTAAATATTCGCCCTTTTTTATTCACTTGGCCTTGTCTTTTACCTGCGGCTGGTGTGCAATTTTTTAAAAGAGGTTCCGGCAATCTTCACCTTACCATTGTTTCCCCATTTCACTCTTCCTACATCTATTCATTATCGTTAGTTTAGATTACGGTATCACACAGCGGTTTTTTTAATGTAACGCATACTTTCTATAAATTGCAGCAATCCCTGTTATAAAGGATATCAGCAAATGGCAGCATGGTTTACTACATTCAAAGAATCCCGTTTGGTAAAGGGGATGGTTTATGCAATTATCGGTATATGCTCTTACCCGGGGTTAAACATCATCAACAAATTGCAGGTAAAGGGAATGGAAAAACTGCAAGGGCTTCCCAAAAAGAACATTTTATTTGTGAGTAATCATCAGACCTATTTTGCAGATGTAATTACATTCCTGCATATATTCTGTGCCGTTAGCTGGCGCAAAAAAAAAGGGCTCGGTATCCCTTACTACCTGCTGTGGCCCTATACCAGGGTGAAATACGTTGCGGCAGAAGAAACGATGAAAAGCAACTGGATGAGCAAATTATTCAGCCTGGCAGGGGCACTAACGGTTAAGCGTACTTGGAATGCGGCAAGCCGGGAAGTGCGGCAGGGACTTGACCCCGGAGATACCCGGAAAATTGCACGGGCCCTCGAAAAGAACTGGGTCATTACTTTTCCACAGGGCACCACCAAACCTTTTGCTCCCGGTAGAAAAGGAACGGCTTTCATCATCAAACAATTTAAACCGATCGTAGTACCGGTAGTGATCGATGGATACTGGAGGGCGTTCAATAAAAAAGGATTAAAGTTAAAAAAGAAAGGCACCCTGCTTTCCGTAACTTTTAAAGACCCGCTTTTGATCAATTATGATGATACCACAGACAATATCCTGGCGCAGGTAATGGATGCCATTGAGCAGAGTAAAAAATTTATTGGTCAATCGTCAATGGGGGATGGTCAATAGCATTTTAATAATTGAACTACTATCCAGCATGCTATACTTTAATTTCAGTGTCAAATTGACGATTCACCATTGGCCTATTCTTTCACAAACAACGCTTTTAGTTCATCAGCATCTTCCGCTTTCATCTTACCGCCCAATACCAGGCGTAACTGCCTTCTTCTTAAAGCGCCGTCAAATAATTTTTTCTCTTCTTTGGTCTCCGGGATCAGCTGATTTACCGGGCGGGGTTTACCTGTAGGGTCTAAAGCAACAAAAGTATAATATGCTTCGTTGCTCTTGTATTTATATTGTTGTATAGCGTCTTCGCCCCA
>JAYVUL010000116.1:0-28225 GCA_043787935.1 Chitinophagaceae bacterium
GGGAAGAAAAGGAAAAGGTGGAAGCCCAGAAGAAAAAAGTAGAAGTTGCCCTTAAAGAACTGGAAGCCACGCAGGCTCAACTCATTCAATCAGAAAAAATGGCTTCACTTGGCGAACTCACCGCAGGCATTGCCCATGAAATTCAAAACCCGCTGAACTTCGTTAATAATTTTTCGGAATTGAATACGGAATTGATCGATGAATTAAAAGCAGAACAGGAAAAGGAAGTCCGCGATTTTAAAAACGAAGATGATCTTTTGAATGACATCAGAGAGAATGAACAAAAAATAAATCATCATGGCAAGCGGGCAGGCGATATTGTAAAGGGAATGCTGCAGCACAGCCGCAGCAGCAGTGGTATTAAAGAACCAACCGATATCAATGTTTTGGCAGATGAATATTTGAGATTGGCTTATCATGGCTTAAGGGCAAAAGACAAAAGTTTTAATGCCACTTTGAAAACAGATTACGATGAATCCATTGGCAACATCAACATCATTCCCCAGGATATTGGAAGAGTGATATTGAATTTAATTACGAATGCGTTTTATGTTGTTGATGAAAAGAAGAAGTCGGGAGTTGAAAGTTATGAGCCGACAGTTACAGTGAGTACAAAGAAAATAAATGGGAAGGTTGAGGTTAAGGTTAAGGACAACGGTAATGGCATTCCTCCAAAAGTTTTGGATAAAATCTTTCAACCCTTCTTTACCACCAAACCCACCGGGCAGGGAACAGGTTTGGGATTGAGTTTAAGTTATGATATTGTAAAGGCACATGGCGGGGAGTTGAAGGTGGAAACTAAGGAGGGGGAAGGTTCATCATTCATCATTCAATTACCTGTTGTCTGAATCACAGATTATTGGGATTAACGGATTACACAGATTTTAAGAATGCAAGGAGAACTAAAATATAAATACATAAAAGAAAAAATCATTGGTGCTTCATTTGAAGTTCATAAGTTTTTGGGCAATGGTTTTCAGGAAGTTATTTATCAAAGAGCCTTGGCTTGGGAAGTGGCACAATCAGGGTTATCTTATGCCAGGGAAATTGAGCAGGCAATATTTTATAAAGAATTGAAGGAACCAATTGGAACCAGAAGAGCCGATTTTGTTGTAGAAGGCAAAGTTTTAGTGGAAATAAAAGCAATCATCCAATTGGAAGATGTACACCTTGCACAAATTTTGAATTATCTGAAAGCTTACAAACTGGAAGTAGGTCTATTAATCAATTTTGGAAGTAAAAGCTTAACTTTTAAAAGGCTCGTATTATGAAAACAAAATCAGTGAAATCCATAAATCCATTTAAATCTGTGATTCAGACTTTTTATGATATAGTAAAGGCACATGGCGGGGAGTTGAAGGTGGAAACTAAGGAGGGGGAAGGAAGTGAGTTTATTCTTCAATTACCAAACAATCAAACACACTCATGAAAAAATTATGCCTGGGCTTCCTGGTTATTGTTCTGATTGCTACCAAAGCAACGGCACAGGATTTTATTGCTGACAGCCTAAAATCTGTGATTGCAAATACAAAATCAGATTCCGTCAAAGCTGATGCTTTGTTCAATCTCATAAATTATGAAGCTAACACTTTACATAATATTGACACTGCTATTAAGCTTATGAATAGCACATTGGCATTTGCCAGGCAAAAAGGAATGGCAAAGGAAGAACTTAAGGCATTGGGCTCGTTGCGTTGGGTAAATTATTATTGGTATCTTGATGAGAACAAAGGAAATCAGTTGACATTGCAAGCGATCTCCGTAGCCCGTCAGCATCATTTAAAGAAAGAGGAAATAGACTTACTGTTAGGCTTCTCTGATCATCTCAGCAACAAGCCAGATACAGTAAAGCTATTGATAGAACAAGCTTTGAACCTGTCTGTACAATATAAGCTGGTTGAACAGCAAATTAAAGCCATTACAGCAAAAGGAAAATTTTATGCTGCTACCAAACCGGATTCAGCTAAATCTTATTTCAATCAGGTATTGACCATTGCCCGCCAATCTCATTTACCGGGCAGCGAAGTAAATGTGCTGCAAACAATGGCAAACACTTATGCTGACAACCATTGGGGCGACAGCTCAAAATACCAGATGCAGGAGGCGCTGAGGGTTGCCAGGGAATATCATTTGGCTGATCTGGAAATAAACTTGCTGGGCAATTTTACAAACAGTAGTGGCAACTTCTTTTTAAAAGATTCATTAAATACTTTTTTTGACCGTATGCTCTTACTGAGTCGTCAATTGCACAGGGATTCATTGGAGATAATTTCAAATTTTGCAAATACCTGTAATACAATAGGAAATTTCCCTAAAGCGCTCCAGGCCTATTTGAAGGTGTTGCATGTATATGAAGCACGGAAGGATAGTTTAACTATTGGATCTACCTTGATTCAGATTGGTATAGTATACTTGACTGCAAAAGACTTTAAAAAATCAACAGACTATTTTTACCAGGCATCAAAATACCTCTCAAAAGATGAGGGCAGTAGTGAGGTCGCTTACAGGTATTTGGCACAGAGCTATTTGGGGTTAAAACAAAACGATTCTGCCCGCTATTATGCACATAAAGCATATCAAGCTGCGATTAGCATTTTCCATGGACCTGATAATATTTATGGCGGCGTCTTGAATGATCTTGGCACGGTTTATTTTGGGATTGGTGAAGACAGTTTAGCACTAGACTTTCTGCGCAGAAGTTTTATTTATTTTACGCTGAATCATAATGAACTTAAGAATTATGCAGAAACCACAATAGGGCTGGCTAATTATTTCAAAAAAGCTGGCCTGGCAGATTCCAGTTTTCATTATGCAAAGCTGACTTTTACTATTTCTCAAAACAAAGGCTTCCTTGATTATCTCTCTGAGTCATGTGGGATTATTGCTGATTATTACAACCATAAGCATAATACAGACAGCGCCTACTATTACCAGCAAATAGGTTTTGATGCATATAAGACGCTTTATAGTGATGAGAGCAGCAGGCAAATTCAGAATATAGCATTTGCCGAGCAGCAAAGAGAAGAGGATGTGGCCCAGGCAAAAAAATTAGCTGCTGATCAATACAGGAGCCGCTTAAATAAATACATCCTGGTAGCTGGATTAATGATATTGTCAGTCCTGGTATTTGGCCTCTGGCGCAGGAATATTTTTAAGCAAAAGTCATTTGTCCTGCTTCAAAAACAAAAGCAGGAAATTGATCTGCAAAAATCAAAACTGGAAATATCGCTCAATGATTTGAAATCTACCCAATCCCAACTCATACAATCTGAAAAAATGGCTTCGTTGGGAGAACTTACCGCCGGCATTGCCCATGAGATACAAAACCCACTCAACTTCGTTAATAACTTTTCGGAGGTAAACAAAGAATTACTAATTGAGCTAAAAGATGAAATCAAAAAAGGAAACCTGGATGAAGTAAATGCCATTGCAGATGATGTGATCAGCAACGAAGAAAAAATAAATCATCACGGCAAACGTGCCGATGCCATTGTAAAAGGAATGCTTCAACACAGCCGTAGCAGCAGTGGTGTAAAAGAACCAACAGATATAAACGCATTGGCAGATGAATATTTAAGATTGGCTTATCATGGGTTGAGGGCAAAAGACAAATCTTTTAATGCAACGATGAAAACAGATTTTGAGGAAACAATTGGTAACATCAACATCATTCCCCAGGATATTGGAAGAGTGATACTCAATTTAATTACGAATGCGTTTTATGTTGTTGATGAAAAGAAAAAACAAATCGGGGATGGTTATGAACCCACAGTTACGGTAAGTACAAAGAAAATAAATGGCAAGGTTGAGGTTAAGGTTAAGGACAACGGCAACGGCATTCCACCAAAAGTATTGGACAAAATCTTTCAACCCTTCTTTACTACCAAACCCACCGGGCAGGGAACAGGATTAGGATTGAGTTTGAGTTATGATATTGTAAAAGCTCATAGCGGGGAGTTGAAGGTGGAAACAAAGGAAGGTGAGGGATCAGTGTTTATAATACAATTACCCGTAAACAGTTAAGCAATGAAAAGCGAAATAAAGCTGTTTGAGCAACAGAAAGTAAGAACCCATTGGGATGAGAAAGAAGAGAAATGGTATTTCTCCATCTCCGATGTTATTGCTATCCTCACAGAAAGCGTTGACCCTTTAGCTTATTGGAGAAAACTAAAAGAGAGATTAAAGAAAGAGGGAAATGAAACCGTGACAAACGGTCACGGGTTGAAAATGAAAGCTGCAGATGGCAAGATGCGTATGACCGATGTTGCCGATACCGAACAACTGCTGCGTCTTATTCAATCCATCCCATCACCCAAAGCAGAACCCTTTAAACAATGGCTGGCTAAAACCGGCTATGAGAGAATGAAAGAAATTGCTGATCCTGAGCAAAGTCTTGATAGGGCAAGAGAAAACTGGCAGAAATTGGGCAGAAGTGAAAAGTGGATTCAGCAGCGGATGACCGGGCAGGAAACCCGGAACAAACTTACTGATTACTGGAAAGAAAGTGGTGTTGAAAAAAATGATGAGTTTGCTTTTCTTACAAATATCATTCACACCGAATGGGCAGGCCTGTCTGTAAAATAACATAAAAATTTGAAGGGATTAAAATCACAAAATCTTCGTGACCATATGAGCGAAGCTGAACTAATCTTTACCGCCCTTGCAGAATTGTCAATAAGGCAAATTGCAGAAACAGATAACGCAAAAGGTGTAAAACAAAATGCAGTTGCCGGAAAGAAAGGCGGAAAGATTGCAAAAGATGCCAGGCTGGCATTAGAACAAAAGACTGGGAAAAAAGTAATATCTGGTGAAAACTTTTTGCCGCCTATAAAACAAAACAAGAAATTAAAATAGATTCATGAATCGTTACTAAAATAATTATAGCGCTTACCCTACAACCAAACCCACCGGCCAGGGAACAGGATTGAGTTTGAGTTATGATATTGTAAAATCACATGGAGGGGAGTTGAAGGTGGAAACCAAGGAAGGTGAAGGAACTGAGTTTACAGTTCAATTACCAGTTGTCTGAATCACGGATTAGCAGGATTAAATGATTACACAGATTAAAAAATGCCAGAATTAAAAAATAAAGACATAACAGAAAAAATCATTGGTGCTTCTTTTGAAGTTCACAAGTTTTAGGGGAATGTTTTTCAGTTAATGATTTATCAAAGAGCCCTGGTATGGGAATTATCTAATGCAGGATTTTCCTATTCACGGGAAATTGAGCAGGAAATTTTTTATAAAGAACTGCAGGGGCCGATAGGTACAAGAAGAGCAGACTTTGTTGTGGAAGGAAAAATTTTAGTTCATTTGAAGGCAATTATTGAACTTGAAGATGTTCATCTTGCACTGGTATTAAATTACCTGAAGGCTTACAAACTTGATGTTGGCTTATTAATAAACTTTGGCAGTAAAAGCTTGACCTTTAAAAGACTCCTATTATGAAAACAGTAACAGTGAAATCCATAAATCCATTTAAATCCCCGCCTGAATGGCTCAGTCGGTCAGGCGTGATTCAGACTTTTTATGATATTGTGAGGGCACATGGCGGGAAGTTGAAGGTAGAGACAAGGGAGGGAGAAGAAACAACATTTATCATAACACTTTAAAGTCAGCATAATGAAACAGATTAAAAGTTATTTATTCATCCTGTTTATCCTGTTTAATTATCCACTTGCGTCATTCGGGCAAAATGATACTATTCGTTTAAATAACTTTTGTCAGTTGGCATTAAAATACTCCGAAATTAATAGAGACAGCGCCATTTATTATGCTGATATTGCTTATTCAATTGCAGAAAAACTACATCAAAAATTTTACGAGGCAAGTATCCTGAGCGACCTGGGCTATATATTGTTAAGTAACGGAGACTATGGAAATGCACTTACTAAATTACTTATTGCCAATAAATTAATTGAAGATAAAAACATTGCAAAAGATGTTATTGTTACACCATTTTTTAATAAGTATTTTACCAGCAATGATCCAACAATAGACAGAATAATATTAATAGGCTATATAAAAAACAGCCTGGCTATGTTGTATGGCCGCACAGGTAATCTTGATAAACAACTATCAGAACTAAAAGAAGCAAAAAACATAATCGAATCGGAAACTACTGATTTGAATCTAAGGTGGACTATCAATAATAATATTGCTAACGCCTATTTAAATATGGGCAAACTTGATTCTGCGCTGTACTTTCAGCAAATTGTTTTGCCTATTGAAAGTAAAATTGAAAATAAAAACTATGGCGGAGCATCCAATAAAGCTATTGGTGATATACAATTTAGAAAGGGAAATTTTGAAGATGCAAAAATCAATTACCTCTCAGCATTAAAGCTACTCGAAAAAAATAAAAACACATTTTATATAGCGCTTACCCAATTTGCATTAGCAGACACATATCGAAAACTTGGCAGGGTTGATTCAGCTTTGTATTATGCTAAAGCAGGTATTGCCAACTACAGATTGTTGGGTAGTTATGTACCTGAAATGGAAGAAGCATACACAGCACTTGCTTTAAGTTTCAAAGATGAAAACAAATATGACAGTGCCTTTTATTATTTGCAATTGTCTAAAATATTGAGTGATTCCATCAATGACAAAGAGATAAAAACATTGACTAATTTTCAAAACATTGGCTTCAGCGAACAGATGAGATTGAAGGAACTTGAAGCCGAAAGAACTAAAACAAAAAGCAGGACTCAAATATTGCTTTTATTAACCGGATTAATCTTGTTTTCAATCATTGCTTTTATATTATACCAAAGCAATCAAATTAAAGTAAAAGCAAATTTGGCTTTAAAAGAAAAAAATGATGAAATAGAAAAAACTGTGGCGCAACTCAAAACTACCCAGGTATCTCTTGCTGCAAGAAATGAAGAAAATGAATTATTATTGAAAGAAATCCATCATCGGGTTAAAAATAATCTTGAAGTGGTATCCAGCCTTCTGGCCCTGCAATCTTCTCAAATTGACGACCCCTCAGTACAATCGGCAATGTTAGCCAGCCAAAACAGAGTACATTCAATGGGTATTATTCATCAAAAACTGTATCAGGGCGAAAATTTAGCAGCCATTGAAATGCGGGATTATTTTATCAATCTCAGTGAGAATATTCTCGATTCTTTCAACGCAGAGGGACATATCAAGGTGGAATGTGATATGCCTAAATTGGTTTTAGACGTCGATACTGCTGTTTCAATTGGCCTTATCACCAATGAACTATTGACCAACTCTTTGAAATACGCTTTCAATGAAAAGGAAAATGGGGCAATCAAAATCAGTTTGACCGAACAAGATACTACCGCCAATACTGAGGGTGTATATTTATTAAAAATTTCGGACGATGGTATCGGCAAGCCAGTCAATGAAAAAGCAAAAGGTACAGGCTTTGGTACGCAATTAGTAAACCTTTTGACAAAACAATTGGACGGTAAATTAACTTATGAAATCAATAACGGAACAATTGTTACTTTGATATTTAAGAAGCCTAAATTAGTAAGGGCATAGTGATCAAAGCACATGGTGTGCATTTTGCAGCTATTGCATTATTAAAAAAGTATTTAAAATGTCACATAAAACCTTTCAACCATTCTTCACACCAAACCCGCCGGGCCGGGAACAGGATTGGGATTGAGTTTGAGTTAGGATATTGTAAAAGCACATGTTGGTAAATTGAGAGTAGAGTCTAAAGAAGCCCGCCCGGATGACCCGGTCGGACGGGGGTAGGGCTCAATGTTTATAATTATCATGTAATTTTAAGGGTTCATTTAACAGAATGTATGACTCCATCTCTGGCATCATTTCTTGCAGCACTACTGATTTCGCAAGGCTATCGCAAATATGCTAAGGCAAATGCACTCCTGGTACAGGAGCGGCATTTTACCATTACAATGTATTTTTCAATTGCCCTTTTTTCTGCCGGGCTGGTTTTTCATGCAGCTGATATTTTGAAATGGGTATGGCATTTATTTTTGCTTTTGCTTGCTTACAGCTGTTTTCAGCAAAAAGAACTGCGTACCCAGCGTATGCGGATATGGGCATTTGTTCCGCTCATGGTGATATCGCTTACAAGCGATTTAACGGCAGTTATCAGCCATCCTTTTTATGAAAAATGGGCGGGTTATATTGACAATGCTACTTCAATTGCTTTCTTCTGGATGGCGGCCATCCTGTTGATGCAAAACAGGCAGGCAAAATCTGCAGAAAAAGACCGGATCAAAAAACAGCAGGAAGATGAATTGAACAAAGCAATCGCTATAAGAAAAGTGGAGCTTGAAGTATTGGTGGCCGAACGAACTGCAGAATTAACGAAACAGAAAGAAGAACTGGAGAATGCACTTACGGAATTGCAGGCTACACAAAAGCAATTGATCCAATCCGAAAAAATGGCCAGCCTCGGTGAACTCACTGCAGGTATTGCACATGAAATTCAAAACCCATTAAACTTCGTCAATAATTTTTCGGAAATCAACACGGAACTGATTGAAGAAATGAAGGCTGAATTGCAGGCCGGGAATAATCAGGCTGCTGTTGCCATTGCAAATGATATTGCTGCCAATGAAGAAAAAATAAACCACCATGGCAAGCGGGCCGATGGTATTGTAAAAGGTATGCTGCAACACAGCCGCAGCAGTAATGGCATAAAAGAACCTACCAGTATTAATTCCCTGGCAGATGAATATTTACGACTGGCCTATCACGGGTTAAGGGCAAAGGACAAATCATTCAATGCAACAATGAAAACGGATTATGATGAAACCATTGGCAATATCAATATCATCCCGCAGGATATTGGCAGGGTAATCCTCAATTTAATTATCAATGCTTTTTATGCGGTTTCGGAAAAAAAGAAGTTAAACATAGAGGGGTACGAGCCCACGGTTTCAGTTGGTACCAGCCGCTCCAGCTCTGCTGCAGACGGACGGGTAGTGGTTCAGATAAAAGTAAAAGACAACGGAAACGGGATCCCGCAAAAAGTATTGGATAAAATATTTCAGCCTTTCTTTACCACAAAGCCAACAGGACAGGGAACGGGATTAGGGCTAAGTATGAGCTATGATATTGTAACTAAAGGGCACGGCGGTGAAATAAAAGTGGAAACAACAGAAGGGGCGGGCTTGCCTGGAGAAGAGTCGGGTACTGAATTTATTATTAACTTACCGGTATAAAACTTAAATACAACAAATGAAAATTTTAGTGGTTGACGATGAAAAGGATGTTCAGGTTCTTTTTGAACAACGCTTCAGGAAAGAGATCAGGAATAATGAAATGGAATTTGCTTTTGCCTTCTCCGGCGAAGAAGCACTTGTTTATCTTAACCAACTTGAACATGAAGCTGTCCTCATCTTATCCGATATTAACATGCCGGGCATGAGCGGGCTGGAATTGCTGGAACACATAAAACAAAAATCTTTTAAACCCCCGCCAATGGTAATGATGATAACGGCCTATGGGGATGCAGAAAATTTAAATATTGCCAAAGAGCTTGGCGCTGATGATTTTTTAACCAAGCCGGTAGACTTTTCGGCATTAAAAGAAAAACTTAAAACCATACATTGATGGCAAAGATATTAGTGGCCGATGATGAAACAGACCTGGAAATGCTCATCAAACAAAAATTCCGGCAGAAGATAAGGGAAAAGCAATACGAATTCGTATTTGCGGTAAATGGCAATGATGCATTGGATAAAATTCAGCAACACCCTGATATAGATATTGTATTAAGTGATATCAATATGCCGGAAATGGATGGCCTTACGTTACTCAGCCGGTTGAGTGATTCAAGCCCGCTGATAAAATCGGTGATCGTATCTGCTTATGGCGATATGGAAAATATCCGAACGGCCATGAATCGTGGTGCTTTTGATTTCATCACCAAGCCAATTAATTTTGAAGACCTCTCGGTTACAATAGAGAAAACAATCAGGCATGTAACACAAATCCGGGAAACGCTTAAAGCCATCAAGGAAAATAATATCCTGCGAATGTATGTGGATGAAGCGGTGCTCAATTTTATGGGCAGCCGTGAATTTGAATCCTCTTTGATGGAAAATGAAACCGTAGATGCAACCGTGGTGTTTTTAGACATCTGCAGCTTTACTTCCATCAGTGAAAATGAATCCCCGGACATGGTAGTGAAACTGTTGAATAATTATTTTGATGTGATGGTTAAGGAAATTATTGCACAGGGAGGATACATTGATAAATTTATTGGCGACGCCATCATGGCAGTGTTTCGTGGCGAATACCATTTAGACAGGGCCATTGATGCAAGCCTGGCTGTTAGAAATAAAATAAGGGCATTGCCTGCTTTGTCAGCCCATATTTCTTTTACACCACAGGTTTCGATTGGCATTAATAGCGGTGAAATGATCTCGGGTAATATAGGTTCTGCTAATTTAAAGCGGCTCGACTATACCGTTATTGGCGATACCGTGAACATTGCACAACGCCTGCAGTCGGCCGCTAAAGAAAGCCAGATCATTATCAATGAATCCTGTTATGAAAAAGTAAAAGAATCTTTCAATTGCCGGAAAGTTGGAGAACTGGTCTTGAAAAATAAGTCCGTTCCCATGATTGTATATGAGGTGATGGATTAGAGAAAATAGTCAATGACCAATTTTCAATCAAAATCGTTTGCTTAACAACTTATTGATTCCACGCAAAGACACAACGGAATTTAAAATAAGACGCAAAGAAAGCATACTTTCCACTTTGTGTCTTTGCCTTCTTTGTATCTTTGCGTGAAACTTCTTAATAAAAGTGATATCTCGGGCTTAACTCATCTCCGCAAAATATTTATGGAAATAAGGAATGGTTTCAATTCCCTTATAATAGTTTTCAATGTTGAATTTTTCGTTGGGACTATGCAGGTTATCGCTGTCTAACCCAAATCCCATAAACACTATTTTGATGCCCAGTTCTTTTTCAAACAAGGCACAGATGGGGATGCTGCCGCCGCCACGTACCGGTATTGGTTTTTTCCCGAAAGTGGTTTCCATTGCTTTGGCTGCAGCCTGGTAAGCTTTACTGTCAATAGGTGTCATGTAGGGCTCGCCGCCATGGTGTTCAAAGGCTGTAACTGTTACATTTGGCGGTGCTATCTTTTTAAAATAGTCCAGTAGTTTTGCGGTGATTTTTTCTGATGACTGGTTGGGTACAAGCCTTGCTGAAATTTTTGCAGTAGCCTTACCCGGCAACACGGTTTTGGCGCCCTCGCCCTGGTAGCCACCCCAAATCCCATTCAGCTCAATGGTAGGCCTGATGCCGGTTCTTTCATTAGTGGTAAACCCTTTTTCGCCCCACAATTCTTTAACACCCAGGTCAGCAGCATATTCTTGTTCGTTATAGGGAGCAGCAGCCATTAATTTCCTTTCCTCTGCGGTAGCTTCCACCACATCATCATAAAAACCGGGTATGGTGATATGATTGTTTTCATCGTGGCAACTTGCAATCATTTTTGCCAGAATGGTGATTGGGTTGGCAACAGCACCGCCATACACCCCACTGTGCAGGTCACGGTTGGGGCCTGTTACTTCCACTTCTATATAACTCAATCCCCTTACCCCGGTGTCGATACTTGGGTTTTCCATGCTTAGCATGGCGGTATCGCTGATTAAAATACAATCAGCTTTCAATAATTCTTTATGCGATGCAACAAACTTGCCCAGGTTTGGTGAGCCAACTTCTTCTTCACCCTCAATACAGAATTTAATGTTGGTGTTAAGCGTGTTGGTTTGCACCATCATTTCGAGCGCTTTTACATGCATGTACACCTGGCCTTTATCATCGCAACTGCCACGGGCAAATATTTTTCCATCAATAATTACCGGGTCAAAAGGGCCGCTTTTCCAAAGCTCCAATGGTTCTGCCGGTTGCACATCGTAGTGGCCATACACCAGCACGGTTGGTTTGGAGGTATCAATTATTTTCTCTGCATATACCACCGGGTGGCCATCTGTGGGGTAAATCTCCACTTTATCAACACCTGCTTCTACCAGCCGCTGTTTTACGGCTTCAGCACATTTGATCATGTCTGCTTTGTTTTCGCTTTTTGCGCTTACACTAGGTATCCGCAGCAGCCCGAGTAATTCATCTAAAAAGCGGGCTTTATTTTTTTCCTGGTAATCTTTCCAAACTTGCATGGTAATGAATATTATTTTTTGAAAAAAAAGAAATATTGAGCAGGTAAAATTAAGTGATTTTGTACAGGCAGAAATGTAGTTTTTATAAAACAAAAATATTTCCCAAAAAAGATTTTTTTTTGTTGGCATTATGTTAGCCTCACTATCTTTGTTCCAGATTGATTGCCAATTTATCAGCCTTTGTTTTAGTTGTATATTTCATACTTCTAAGGCAAAGGCTGAGTCAATTTGGGCAGTCCGGCCTGCCGGGTTATTTCCTGATTTTGTTAAGAAGGATCCATCCTCCGCCCACGAGCAAATACAGAAGGGCAGCTAATGCCAGCAGCCATTTTACAATGGAAAAACTACATGTAGCCAGCGGAATGGCGCTATTGGTATAGCCATGAAGGGTAAACAGCATTCCGATATTTTCCAGTATATCCAACAGGCCTGCGGCAATGGCTCCATTGGCTAACAGTAAGCCTATATTTGCATCAGCCCCTTTAAAATAAACTAAAATTATTCTGCAGCCATTGTATAAAAAGGCAGAGTAAAAAAGTAGAAAAATAAAATCTAACTGGGTATTAATTTTTGCAGCTGTAACAATATCTGTTTTATCATTATTTTGCCAGGCCTTCATTACAGCAGCTGCTTTATCACCGTTGTAGGCAAACTCAAGGTCGAGTATGCCTTTTGGTGTGGCCATGGTTCTTAGTGTGGCGCCTGATTTAGCCATTACTATCAACATTACCAAAGTGCCTGCCGATATGACCAGGAAAAAATATTTACGCATCCGGTTACTTTATATCCAGTTAAATAGAACTGAAGCGCTCCGATACAAAATCCCAGTTCAATACTTTCCAGAAATTTTCAATGTACTCCGGCCTGCGGTTTTGGTACTTAAGGTAATAAGCATGTTCCCACACATCCAAACCCAATAACGGAGTGCCTTTAACATCTGCAAGATCCATTAAAGGATTGTCCTGGTTTGGGGTGGAACTGACGATCAGTTTTTTATCCGGGTTAACTAACAGCCATGCCCAGCCGCTTCCGAATCTTGTTTTGGCAGCATCGGAAAATTGCGCTTTAAATTTATCTAATGAACCAAAATGCAGGTTGATGGCAGCCAGCAATTTTTCTGAAGGCTGTGTGCCTGCTTTAGGGGTAAGGCTTTTCCAGAATAATTCATGGTTGTAATGGCCTCCGCCATTGTTGCGCATTTTTACGGAATATTTTGATATTTTATGCAGCACCTCTTCCAGAGGCGTTTTTGTATCCACCCCTTCTGAAACAGCTGCTTCTTTTAAATTTTTACTGTAGGCTGCTGCATGTTTGGTATAATGAATTTCCATAGTCAGGGCATCTATAGATGGTTCCAGTGCATTATAGGCATAGGCTAATGGCTGCTGGTCGAAACCGATATTGCCGGAAGGAACGGCTGGTTTTTCCGCACCAAATAATTTTCCAAGCGCAGGAGTGGCAAGCATAGAACCTATGCCAACAGTTGCAGATGAAAGGATGAATTTTCTCCTGGATGACTTTTTCATAATTTAAATTTTAGACTATAAATGTACTTAATCTATTGCTTACGGGCCAGCCTGTTAACAAGTGGTTTGGCCAGTTTCCTCATTTTATCAAAAGAACGGTAATAGAATTCCTTATTGAACAGCTGGGAGTCATGCATGGCTTTGTAGGTAAGGAAAATACCGATGGGTATTAATACAAAGACGGAGAGCCACATGCCGTAAAATACAGACGTGATATTTTCCTTGGCAAATTTTTCTCCAAAAATATTCAACAGGTGAAACAGGATAAAAAATATGATGGCCGTTACCAATGGCATACCCAGCCCCCCTTTCCGGATGATCGATCCTAAGGGAGCACCGATAAAGAACAGTACAAGACAAGCCAGTGAAAAAGCAAATTTACGGTGCCATTCAATCTCACTTGATCGGGTATCCTGCTTTTTATTTTCCCATTCAGCGCCGGCAAACTGGTAAGTGTTTTTTAAGTTATTGGCTATACTGAGTGCAGTTTCAAATACCGTCAATTTAGCTGAATCCGGAATTAATTCAGCAAAGGTTTTTATTTTTTTATTGCTTGGTACAGCTTTCTTCCAGGCACTGTCGGGCAAATGGCTGTAGTGCAGTTGCAAAGCCGTTTCTTTTATTACCCGGTTTGAAAAACTGTCCTCTATTTTCTTCAGTGAATCTATGTTTTTATTCAGCTGGCGGATGCTTAACATTTTTGAGTCATTTTGAAATACCGTATCGGAAGTTTTTTTCATTTGCAGCGACGACACATCAAAGAGCTTTTTATATACTTTGAAACCCAGCTTAATAAACTCGGTGCTGGTATCGCCCATGTTGCCCCGTTCCTGGTAGCGGTATCCATTTTCTAAAGTAAACTCCAGGAATCTTTTGTCTGCTGAAATTTTCATCGTGCCTTTTTCTGCAACGATGCTATTATCCTGCAACAGGCCCTGCTGTTCATATATCACCACATTATGGATTGTTTTTTGGTCTTTGTCTTTTTTGCCCACTTTTATGGCAAAGCCCGGTATCTGGGTATAAAACCTTCCTTCTTTAAGGTCCAGTGCCGGCTTTTTATACACGATGTCATAGTAAATGGTTTTAAATTTAAGGTTGGCAAAAGGGATTACATTATTGGCAAAGAAAAAACTGAGACCGCAAAGGAAAACGGAGAACCAAATCAATGGACGCATAAAACGCAGTAAAGAAATACCAGACGATTTGATGGCCACCAATTCAAAACTTTCACCCAAATTTCCGAATGTCATAATGGAAGAAATCAGTATGGCAATGGGGATAGCCAGTATCAGTAAGGAAGCGCTGGCATACCATAAAAATTGACCGATGGTCCACAGGTCAAGGTCTTTACCCACCAGGTCATCAATGTATTTCCACAGGCTTTGCATCATCAGCACAAATAAGGCGATGAAGAAAGTAACCACAAAGGGCCCGATAAAAGATCTCAATATTAGTTTGTCTAATTTTTTTATCATACCGACCCGATAGCCGCCAGGCAAGGTTATTAAAAGTAATGTTTATCTTGTATTGGTAATGACTGAAAACACAAAAATAACCCTTTCTTCCAAGGAACTTGAATTGGTTTGCAATACGGACTGGATTTTGACCAAGCATGGTATTGTTCAAAAAGTGTATCAGCTTTTTGGAGCAGTAATTCCTCAGCTGGAAAATACCCTGGAAAAAGAAAAAGGAATTTTACCCGGGGAAGTTTTTATTAATCAGCCAAAAATATTTAAAGGGGAAAATTATCAACAGCTTCCTTACGTGCTGTTGGATTATCCAAGGTTCTTTGGAAAGGAAGACACTTTCTCCATCCGTACTTTATTTTGGTGGGGTAATTTTTTCAGTGTTAACCTGCAGTTATCAGGAATGCATAAAAATAATAGTTTGCCACAGCTGATGAACCATTTTACCTTTCTGCAGCAAAATGAATTTTGGGTATGTGTAAACAGTAATCCGTGGGAACATCATTTTGAGGTCAGTAATTACCTGCCAATACAAAGCCTTACAAAGGAAAAATTTTGGGCTATCCTTTGCAGTGAGCCATTTATAAAAATTGCAAAAAAGATTTCACTGAAGGCATGGCAGGAAGTGCCTGTGTTTATAACGGCCACATTTGAAGAACTGGTGCAATTGTTGAAAAGTTAAGCACCGAGGCGGTGAAAGAGGTCTTTTACCTGGTATTCCCACAACTGGCTCTGGTCTTTCACTTCTTTTTTCTCTGCAAAATCTTTTATTACCAGTATGGTTTGATTGGTTACTTCTGATTTATCAATACTAAATTCAAAGAATTCTCCTTTGGGCGACAGCACCCAGTGAAAGCGGATATATTTATCTTCTTCGCCTTCCATCAGTTCAGCTTTCTCTTCAGCACCGTTCCAGGAAAAACTGAATATGCCATCCCGTTCGTCTACTTTATCAGCAAACCATTCCTGCAGGCCTGCAGGGGTACTTAAAAATTCATACAATATTCTTGGTGAACACCTGACGGGATATTCCAGCGTATATAAAACTTTCTTACTCATCCAAATAAATTAATCATGCTTCAATAATGCAATAATAACAAATAAAATGCGGCAACAAAATATTTTCTCAACTATTTTTGTTTAAGATGTTTGTTTATAAAGCTCTACAAAAAAATCTTTTCTTCACCAGCTTCAAAAAATATATAAAGAATTTTTGTTTAACATTAAGAAAAACTCTACATTGGACAATATATCAGTACAGGCTGCTTTCCTCCGCAATACCACTACTTAGTTTAAGCAATTAATTTAAACCCTTTAATACGGTCTGCTTATGAGTATGCGTCAGCTAAAAATTACAAAATCTATCACTAATCGTGAAAGCCAGAGTTTAGAAAAGTACCTGCAGGAAATTGGTAAAGTTGAATTGATCAATCCTGAAGAAGAAGTAAAATTGGCAGTGTTGATAAGGCAGGGGAGCCAGACAGCTTTAGATAAACTTACCAAAGCCAATCTCCGTTTTGTAGTGTCGGTTGCCAAACAATATCAAAACCAGGGCCTCACATTGCCCGATCTGATCAATGAGGGCAATGTAGGGTTGATAAAAGCTGCCCAGCGTTTTGATGAAACCCGTGGGTTTAAGTTCATTTCTTATGCGGTATGGTGGATACGCCAGAGTATTTTGCAGGCACTGGCAGAACAATCAAGAATTGTAAGGCTCCCTTTAAATAAAGTTGGTCTTACCAACCGTATCAGTAAAGCCTATTCGCATTTGGAACAGGAATTTGAAAGGGAACCAACGGCGGAAGAAATAGCTTTTTACCTGGAGATTGACACCGACGAAGTGGCTGCCACATTAGGAGCTTCCGCAAGGCACATAAGTATGGATCAGCCATTTTCTGAAGGAGAAGAAGGCTCGCTCATCGATGTGCTGGAAAACCCCAATTCAGAAAGTACTGATATGCACCTGGTATTCAGTGCATCCCTGGCCGAAGAAATAAACCGTTCATTAAGTACTTTAACAGAGCGGCAGAAGGAAGTGATCAGGTATTTTTTTGGTATAGGTGTAGATCACGCCTTAAGCCTGGAGGATATCGGCGAACGCTATAACCTCACCAGGGAGAGGGTAAGGCAAATTAAAGACAAAGCGATCACCAAATTAAGGGCCGTATCCCGGTGTAAGCTTTTAAAACCCTACCTGGGAGCATAAAGATTTCATACCTTCGCAAACTTATATATAGTGAACCTTTAAGGTTCACTATTTTATTATTACAGCAATTAAAATTAATAACCAGTGTTTAATTCTTTAAGTGAAAAATTAGAAAGTGCCTTTAAAAATATTAAGGGTGAAGCAAGAATATCCGAACTGAATATTGCCAATACCGTTAAAGACATTCGCCGTGCATTGGTAGATGCAGATGTAAACTATAAAATTGCAAAAGAGTTTACCGACAGGGTAAAAGAAAAAGCTTTAGGTGCCAAAGTGTTATTGTCGGTTAATCCCGGCCAGCAAATGATAAAGATTGTGCAGGATGAACTGACAGAACTGATGGGAGGAAAAGAAAGTGAATTTAATATTTCCGGTAACCCCGCCATTATTTTAATCGCCGGATTGCAGGGTAGCGGTAAAACAACCTTTAGTGGGAAACTGGCCAATTATCTCAAAACAAAAAAAGGAAAATCGCCATTATTGGTGGCGGCTGATATTTACAGGCCCGCAGCAATTGACCAGCTGGAGGTATTGGGCGGCCAGATTGGAGTAGAGGTGTATGCAGAAAGAGAAAATAAAGATGCCGTTGCCATTGTACAGAATGCCATAAAGGAGGCCAGGTCAAAAAATAAAAATGTTATCATTATAGATACTGCCGGCCGCCTGGCGGTGGATGAAGTGATGATGACGGAGGTGGCAAAGATAAAAGCTGCAATAAATCCACAGGAAATATTATTTGTTGTGGATAGTATGACAGGCCAGGATGCGGTGAATACGGCGGCAGCATTTAATGAGCGCCTCGATTTTAGCGGCGTAGTCTTAACCAAATTGGATGGCGATACCCGCGGTGGTGCGGCCCTTTCGATCAAATACACTGTCAACAAGCCGATCAAATTCAGTAGCAGCGGAGAAAAGATGGATACACTGGATGTGTTTTATCCTGAAAGAATGGCACAGCGCATCCTGGGAATGGGAGATATTGTGAGTTTGGTAGAAAAAGCACAGGAGCAGTTTGATGAAGCCGAAGCAGCTAAACTGGAGAAGAAGATCCGCAAAAACCAATTTGACTTTGAAGATTTTAAAACCCAGCTTCAGCAGATAAAGAAAATGGGTAACCTGAAAGACCTGATGGGCATGATACCCGGAGTGGGCAAACAAATAAAAGATGTTGATATAAATGATGATGCTTTTAAAGGTATTGAGGCAATGATTAATTCTATGACACTGGAAGAACGCCGCAACCCAGATATCATTAACCCTAACAGGAAACAGCGTATTGCCAGAGGAAGTGGTAAGGATATCTCTGAACTAAACCAGTTTTTAAAACAATTTGAGCAGATGAAAGGCATGATGAAGATGATGAATAAAATGCCCATGGGCCGTATGCCCGGAATTGGCAGAAGATAATATCGAATTGAATACAAAAAACTAAAAAGCCGGGTAATGCCGGCTTTTTTGCTCTTGCACCCACACCGTATTTATGTTAACTTTAATCTGGGTTAAAGCAACCATTTTGCTTTTACCTGCGATTACTCTATAAACCGGCATAAACAATAATTAAGGAATAAAGGATCAACCGTAAAAAACAACCATTTTGCCAGAGCGGCAGCAACTCATACATATAATCCAGGGTTGCGTAAACGCAAACAGGCAAAGCCAGAAGGAATTCTATCATTTGTACTATGGCTTTGCGATGGGCGTTTGTATGCGTTATTGCACCACACATGATGATGCAATGGAAGTGGTGAATGATGGGTTTTTGAAAGTTTTCAAAAGTATTGGATCCTTTAGCCCAAGGCATGAAAATTATGAACAGTCATTGATGGGTTGGATGAAAACAATTATTATCAACACGGCCATTGACCATTTCAGAAAACATAAGCACACTTACTTAACAGATGAAATGGAAGGGTCCCATGTTGAAATGCCTGATATTGCAGAAACAGCAATTGATTCCATGTCGTATAAAGAGATAATCGGGATGGTACAGTCTTTATCCCCCTCTTACCGGATTGTTTTTAACCTGCACATTATTGATGGATTTAAGCATGAAGAAATTGCACAGCAGTTGAATATTTCTGTAGGTACTTCAAAATCGAACCTGGCCAAGGCAAGGATGAATATTCAAAAAAAACTGAAAGAGGCAAACATAAAATTGTATGAGCAACCATAAACCATTTGAACATATTGAAGAAAAAATCCGGCAGGCTGCAGAAATCAGCCAGCCGGATTTTGTTGCGGAGGCATGGAATAAGATGGAGGCCTTACTTAATAAAGAAAAAAAAAGACGGCCTGTTTTCTGGTGGTGGTGGTTTGTATTGCCTTTATTTTTAGCCGGTGCATGGGGTGTATACAAAATAGCACAACCGTCAGCAGCATCAGAAAAGCCAACCCACAATATCGCTTTGCCCAACGCAGGTAACAAACCGGATATACCTGCAGTAAAAAGGCAAAAAACAATTTCGCTTACTGAAGACGCTTCACTGCCGGTAGCTTCAACCAATGGCTTTAAAAATAAATCTGTTCCTAAGCGTAAACAAATTACTGCAAGCGGGCAGCAAATGTATACTGCCGGTCAACAAAAAATAATTCCAACCAATGAAAATACTGCTGCTCGTGCACCATTTGTTAAATCAATAGTCACCGGTAGTAAAACTGATAATGAGGTGGTAAATAAAAAAAATAGGGATATACCCCCCTTTGTAAAAAACGTTGCCGCCGGCAAAAAATCCGAAATTGAAAATATTGTTGCTTCCAGCAATGGTTTTACTGCAGCTTCACCTGAAAAGAAAACGGAGGAGGATATCAAAAAAACTGCTGCAGCAGCGCAACAAAACAAGCCGGTTGAAAAAATAAATGCTGTACCATCCACACAAAATGGTCAACAGGATAGTTTTAAAACTACTGCGTTGCTGCAAAAGGAAAATAAAAAAGACCCCGGCATTGCAGGTAATAAAAATGCAATGGCAAAGCATACTAACAAGGCGGTAAAAAGTTTTTACTTGCTGGCTTCAGCAGGCACAGATGCTGGCAGTGTAGCAATTTTTTCATTTACCAATAGTACCATTACCGCAAAATATGGGATAGGTATTGGCTACCAGCTGAATAATAAATGGAGTGCACAAACAGGTTTCTACATCAGTAATAAAAAATACACAGCAGGAGCAAATGACTATCATCCAAAGGAAGGATCTTATTGGAATTTGGTGCAGCTGCAAGAAATTGATGCAGCCTGCCTGGTATATGAGATACCGGTAACGGTGAAATATAATTTTTTGCAAAAACCGGCTATTACCTATTTTGCTGCTATAGGGGCTTCCTCTTTCATCATGAAAAAAGAAGATTATAATTACAGTTATACAAGATATAACGAGCCATATAAAAAATATGGGGAATATACCGGCAATGCACATTTATTTTCCAGCATCACCTTTTCTGCAGGTATTGAAAAGAAATTATCTTCCCAATTTTCCTTTTTGGCAGAACCTTCCTGCAGTATACCATTGTCGGGTGTAGGAGATGGAAGGGTAAAACTTTTTTCTGCGGCACTGCAAATTGCGGTTAAATTCCAGCCATTCCAAAAGCAAAAATAAACTGCCTGCCTGTTGTAGTCTTCCGGCACAAAAGATGATAACCTGGTACTGGCAGTTCTCTGGCAACCTGGCAGGATAGGTAATCTGTTTTGCACTTTAATTTCCCCTAAGCAGCCTGGTAAGTTTCCGGCGGTATTTGTAAGGCTTATTTGGCTGCTGCAGTTTTATCTCTTCTTGAAACCAGCCTGATTGTTTTTTTTCGTCGGAATTTAATTTTTATAACCCCGGGGTATCGCCTCAGCCTGGTGAGTAAAAGCCCGGAATAGTAAAAGATAATTTACCTGTCACTTGATATACAGTGATTAACATACAGAAAGGCTATATTATATGTCAAAAAATCCCAGGAGATTTATACGATAATCACCACCAGTGGGCTGAATATTTACCAGTTGGGTACAAATATTTGGATATTGTTGTACAGGTCATTATCTTCGCCATCCTTATTTAAGGAAAATAAACCCTATTTATTCACAACCCAAAAAAATTTCTATTTTTTATGGCTGTTAAAATGAGACTGCAACGCCACGGGTCTAAAAAAAGACCTTTCTACTTCATTGTAGTAGCAGATGGCAGAAGCCCACGGGATGGCAAATTTATTCAGAAACTCGGTACGTACAATCCGTTGACTGTTCCTGCAACTATCCAAATCGACCGTCAAAAGGCATTGGACTGGTTACACAAAGGTGCACAGCCAACTGACACCGTTCGCCGGATACTTTCTTTTAAGGGAGTATTGTTCCTGAAACATTTGCTGAGAGGTGTAAGCCTGGGCCTGTTTGATGAAGCTGCTGCAATGCAAAAATTTACTGCATGGAGTACAGAGCATGATGCTCATGTTGCCAGGCGCCAGGGTGCCCATAGAAAAGTACGCCAGGATAGCCGCAACCAACCGGTAGTAAGAAAAGTAGCGCCAGTGGCTGAAGCACCTGTTGCTGAAGCACCAGAAACCCCGGCTGAAGAAACTAAAACAGAAGAATAAATTACCTCTGTTTCATTAATTCTTTCAAGCAATCTCCATTTTGAGGTTGCTTTTTTTGTTTCCATATAAGGATATTTCCACGCAAAGAAGCAAAGGGTTAATGAAGCAAAGCAATATTTCTTTGCGCCTTGTTTTACTTAGCGTCTTTGCATGAAAAGTTCTTCCAGTATCTTGCACTATTATGAACCAGTACTTTAAAATAGGAAAATTAGCAGCCAGCTTCGGACTGAAAGGGGAATTGGTATTGCAGCACAGCCTGGGGAAAAAAACTTCTCTGAAAGGGCTGGAAACAATTTTTGTTGAAGAAGGGAAGGATAATTTTATGCCATATTTTATCGTATCCTCCACTATTAAAAATGATAGTGAAGTGTATTTGAAATTAGAAGGGGTAGACACGAAAGAGACCGCCAGGAAATTAACCCCCAAAGAAGCATGGCTTACAGAAGGAGATTTTAAAAAGTTTGCAGCCAAATCATCACCCATTGCCATGCTGGGTTTTAACATGATCAATGAAGGGAATGATTTGGGAGAGATACTGGAAGTAATAGAGCAGCCTCATCAAATTTTGTGTGCCATTTTACTGGATGGTAAAGAAGCGTTGATTCCCATTCATGAAGGCTCTCTCGAAAAAATTGATTTGAAAAACAGGAAGGTATTTGTATCCCTTCCGGATGGCTTGCTGGATATTTACAGGTAATTTATTTGTAAATTAGTACAGTGAATAAAGATCTGCAACGCATCATCGCCCATTTTGACCTCGATTCTTTTTTTGTTTCAGTAGAAATCTTAAACAATCCCTCACTGAAAGGCAAACCTGTGTTTGTTGGCGGCAGCGAAAGGGGAGTGGTGGCAGCCTGTAGCTACGAGGCAAGAAAGTTTGGGATACATTCAGGTATGCCTTCAAAGAAAGCTTTGCAGCTATGCCCGCAGGCCATTGTAATAAAAGGCACCCGGGGTGAATACAGCCGCTACTCCCGCTGGGTTACACAAATTATTGCATCCAAAGCCCCCTTGTTTGAAAAAGCTTCCATTGATGAATTTTACCTCGACCTCACGGGCATGGAAAAATTTTTCAATCCCCTGCAATGGACGATTGACCTGCGCAAAGCCATCATGGAGGAAACCGGTTTACCCATTTCATTTGGATTATCCTGCAATAAAATGATGGCAAAAATGGCCACTAATGCAGCCAAGCCCAATGGCTACCTGCAAATCCCTTTTGGAAAAGAAAAAGAGTTTTTAGCACCGCTGGCAGTAAATAAAATTCCCGGCGTGGGCGACCATACCTGCGAAGTGCTGAAAGCAATGGGCATCTGCACCATTGGCGATGTAAGCCGGCGCACTAAAGAAGAACTGGAAGAAAGGATTGGTAAATGGGGTATTGATTTATGGAATAAAAGTTTTGGTATCCACAACAGTGAAGTGGTGCAATACCATGAATCAAAATCGGTTTCCTCAGAAAATACATTTGAAGAGAACAGGACAGATATGGATTTCCTGATGAGTGAAATAGTAAGGCTTACCGAAAAAATTGCTTTTGAATTAAGGCAGGATAAAAAAGTAGCCGGTTGTGTGGCAGTAAAAATCCGTTACCCGGATTTTGAAACGGTTTCTAAGCAAACCACCATCTCATACACTTGTGCTGATGATGAGATCATCCCGGTAGTAAAAAAACTCTTTCATCAGTTGTACAAAAAAGGGCATCCCATCCGCTTACTGGGTGTACGCCTCAGCGAATTGACTCACGAAGCCATACAGGCAACTTTATTTGACGATAAGGAACGAAAGACAGATTTGTACAAGGCGATTGACGATGTGAAAAACCGCTTTGGGAAATTGAAAATAAAAAGGGCTTCTTCTAATTGAAGAAAGGCAACCCGGTATTTTTGTCAATGCATCATCCTGCCTGAAGCGGCAAAAGGCATTCAATTGACCTTTCAACTTTTATATAATTTTTGAATTCATCAATACCATTCTTTTATTCTGCCAAGGCCTGGAATCTTATTGTTTAAGCATGAATTTTGTTGGATTGAATGATTATTCCGGGGAACTGGTATGGTGAATACCCGGTAAAAAAGCAGGTACGCTGATATTACCTCCTGAGCTACGTATCATTTATATACACATTTTCGTTACTTTGCAAACGTTTGATATATCCCCTAATTGATTAGGGTAGCCAGGCGTACCAAATACCCGGGCCCGATTAAATAAATTTGGCCACTGTATGTGGTCTTAAAGGTTTAACAGGGGTCTAAACATTATTAAAAGAAATATTACTTATGTGCGGAATTGTAGGATATACCGGCCCCAGAGAGGCCTACCCAATTGTTATCAAGGGATTAAAAAGACTGGAATACCGTGGCTATGACAGTACCGGAGTTGCCTTACTAAATGGCGGGCTGAAAGTATATAAAAAGAAAGGCCGGGTGGCTGATCTTGAAGAATTCGTTGTTGGAGCCGACCTCCACTCCCATACCGGCATAGGCCATACCCGATGGGCCACCCATGGCGAACCAAATGACAGGAATGCACATCCCCATACTTCTGCCAGTGGAAAATTAGCCATGATACACAATGGCATTATTGAAAACTATGCACAGATAAAAAAAGACCTCAGCAAAAAAGGGTACACTTTTACCAGTGAAACAGATACAGAAGTATTGCTGAATTTTATTGAAGAGATCAAGAAGAATAATGAATGCGGCCTGGAAGAAGCAGTAAGGATTGCATTGAAAAGAATAACGGGAGCATATTGTATTTTATTGGTTGATCAGGACGACCCTGAAACCATCATTGCAGCAAGAAAAGGCAGCCCGTTGGTGATTGGGGTGGGTAAAGGCGAACATTTTTTAGGAAGTGACGCTTCCCCCATGCTGGAATATACCAAAGAAGTGGTGTATGTAAATGATTATGAACTGGCCATTGTAAAGCCCGGTGAATTAATATTAAAGAATCTCGGCAACGAAAAAATTACCCCCTTTATTACCAAGCTGGATATGGAACTGGCAGCCATTGAAAAAGGAGGCTATGACCATTTTATGCTGAAAGAGATTTTTGAACAACCCAGCACTATACATGACTGCCTCCGCGGCCGTTTGGATGCTTCCAACGGCATCATCCGCATGAGTGGTGTACAGGATAATATTGAAGCATTTAAAAATGCCAAACGCATTATCATTGTGGCTTGCGGCACCAGTTGGCATGCAGGGCTGGTAGCTGAATATATCATTGAAGAATTGTGCAGGATACCGGTGGAGGTGGAGTATGCGTCAGAGTTTCGCTACCGCAATCCCATTATCAACAAAGGGGATATTATCATTGCCATTTCTCAAAGCGGTGAAACAGCGGATACCCTGGTGGCCATTGAAAAAGCAAAAGAACAGGGGGCAATCATATTCGGAATTGTAAATGCGGTGGGTTCTTCCATTGCAAGGATTAGTCACGGAGGTGCCTATACGCATGCCGGCCCCGAAATAGGCGTAGCCAGTACCAAGGCATTCACCGGGCAGTTGGGAGTGCTTACAATGATGGCTTTGAAGATTGCCAGGGAAAACGGCACCATACCGGATGAGCGTTACCACAAATTATTATTTGAACTGGAAGCCATTCCTGAAAAAGTAGAGGCTTTACTGGGTAATGCCGCTGCCATAAAAGTGATTGCAGAAAAATACAAGGGTGCCAATGATGCGTTATTTTTAGGCAGGGGGTACAATTTTCCGATTGCCCTGGAAGGCGCTTTAAAACTGAAAGAAATATCTTACATACATGCAGAAGGCTATCCTGCAGCTGAAATGAAACATGGCCCCATTGCCTTGGTAACAGAAGCTTTACCAGTGGTGTTTGTGGCTACCAAAGACAGCTACCACGAAAAAATTGTTAGTAACATCCAGGAAATAAAGGCACGTAAAGGAAAAGTAATTGCCATCATTACCGAAGGTGATGAAGTTATCCCCGGCCTTGCTGATGATGTATTTTTTGTTCCGCCGGCAGATGAAATTTTGGCTCCGATGTTAAGCTGTATCCCTTTACAATTGCTTTCTTATTATGTTGGTATTGCTAAAGGAGTGGATGTAGATAAACCAAGGAACCTGGCGAAGAGTGTTACAGTGGAATAATTTAATTGATAATTTAATATTGGATAATTTATAATTCTTAGACCAGGTAAAATAAAAATGCTGTTGCTAATTTGATGAATTATCAATTATCAACTAAACAATTATCAACTCAACAGCTTAATGAACATCATTATCAAACATTCGGTAAATGAATTGGGCTATAATTTTATTGAGCCCAGGTATCTTCCTGCAGGTAAGGATGAATATTACCTGCGTTTTGAGCAAAACCCGGGCTGCAAAGACTACCGCAAACTTTCCTCAATGGAAATTGAAGTGCTTGTGGGTAACCGCAATACTTCTGATGACTGGAATAAGATCTTTGTTTCGCAATACTTCAGGCCCGAGTTGGTAAGAAACTGTAAGTTTCATGGATTGATACGCATTGGGAAACTGGAACCCTACTACCTGGAATTTCATAATTTAAGGATGCCGGTTGGCTTATACAATTGCACCATTATCAGCTGCGATATTGGCGATAATGTATGTATTGACCACGTTAATTATTTAAGCCACTACATCATTGGAAACGAGGTAATGATTGCCAATGTAAATGAGCTGGCTGCCACAGACAAAGCAAAATTTGGCAATGGTATCCTTTCCGAAGGGGAGGAGGAGCGGTCGAGAGTAGTATTGGAACTATGTAATGAAAATGGAGGCAGGCGGGTGATCCCCTTTGACGGGATGTTGCCCGGTGATGCACACTTATGGAGCAGGTATATTGCAGATGAAGAACTGATAGCAAAGTTCAAAGCATTCACCGACAGCAAATTTGATAATAAGAGAGGGCGCTACGGCAAGATCGGCGACCGTACAGTGATCAAGAATTGTAAAATAATTAAAGATGTATTGATTGGTACCGATGCCTATCTGAAAGGGGCCAACAAATTAAAGAACCTCACCATCAAAAGTGATGAAAACCGCACTTCACAAATTGGTGAAGGTTGCGAAATAGTAAATGGTATTGTGGGGTATGGCTGCAGGATTTTTTACGGGGTTAAGGCTGTTCGTTTTGTAATGGCATCTCACTCCCAATTAAAATATGGAGCAAGGCTTATCAATTCTTACCTCGGCAACAATGCAACCATCTCCTGTTGTGAAGTATTGAATTCTTTGATCTTTCCTGCGCATGAACAACACCACAACAATTCTTTTTTATGTGCAGCACTGGTAATGGGACAAAGCAATATTGCTGCAGGTGCAACCATCGGCAGCAACCACAACAGCCGCAGCCCGGACGGGGAGCTGATTGCAGGGCGTGGCTTTTGGCCAGGGCTCTGTGTTAGCCTCCGGCACAATTCAAAGTTTGCATCGTTTACCATTATTGCCAAAGGAGATTTTCCTGCAGAACTGAATATCACTATTCCATTCAGCCTCATCAGCAATGATGTTACCAACAACAGGTTAGTAGTGATGCCGGGATACTGGTTCATGTATAACATGTATGCACTGGAACGTAATGCCTGGAAGTATGTAGACAGGGACAGGCGTACCACCAAAATACAGCATATTGAATACGATTATTTAGCACCTGATACCATTAATGAACTGTTCAATTCGGTGCAGTTGCTGCAGTCACTGCAACCCGATAAAAACGGATCGGCTTACACAACCGGTTGGGAAAACGCAACCCGGGAAACCGAAGTGCTGAAAGTGCCGCAATCGGTAGCATTGTTCAAAGAACTGATACAGTATTACGGCACCATAGAAATACTGAAACATATCCAGCGGAATAAATTTGGCAGCTTTGAAGAGTTGAAAAAATCACTGTCAGCAAAAGTACAGCGAAGCCAGTGGCTCAATATTGGCGGGCAACTGATACAGGAGCAGGATGTAAAAAAATTCATCCACCAAATTAAATCAGGTAAAATTAACGGCTGGTATGGCGTGCATGATTTTTATGTACAGCAGGGTGAATTATATGACGCCAACAAACTCAGTCATGCCTACACTTCCTTATTGGAAATATTAAATATTACTCCCCGGCAGTTTACCCCGGCCTTGCTGAAACAATTATTGCAGCAGGCAACAGCCACCCGTACCTGGATGTGCAAAGGTATTTACGATTCCAGGGCAAAAGACTATAGCAACCCGTTCCGTAAAATGGTGTATGAAACCAATGAAGAGATGAATAAGGTTATTGGTAAGCTCGAAGACAACAGTTTTATCCAGCAGCAAATAGCGG
>JAYVUL010000117.1:0-19452 GCA_043787935.1 Chitinophagaceae bacterium
GTGACCTGGATTGGATTCGAACCAATGACCCTCAGCTTAGAAGGCTGATGCTCTATCCAGCTGAGCTACCAAGTCGTTCATTTTTTGCAAATATAAGGCAATTCACTAATTGCAGTTATTGAAATTGCCCTTATCACTTTAATAATACATCAAAGGCACTCCCTTTTTTCAGTTTGCCAATACAAATTTTACCTGATAGCCAAATATCATTACATTTGAATTTATTTTTAATAACCAACTAACCAACCATTTCACCTTTTAAGTGAATTTAATTTTAAGTGTATGAAACAAAAACTGACCTTGCTTATCACTTTATCTTTTTTAGCCTTTGCCGTTGTTGCCCAAAAAACAAAAAAAATGGGATTTGCTCCCGGTCAAAAAAAACCGGAACTTTTTGGAATTGGGTTTAATCTTACTGATTTTAATGCACCGAAAAATTTTGGAAAAGACGGTAACGCCACTACCCTCCCCATCGCAGAGATGAGTGCAGGCGTTTCATTATCCTATTGGAAAGGGCTTACCCCGTTCATTGATTTTTCTGCGAAACTGAATGGTATCTTTCATGACTACAGTGCCCTTTATTACGGCACTCCCGGTAAAACAGAAATTGGATTAGAATTGGAACCTACAATTAATATCCGCCCGTTAAAGGATGAAAATTTATGGTCTCCATTTTTAACCACCGGTGTTGGTGTAGGCTTATACACCAATCATATTGGGGCTTATATTCCGCTGGGAGCCGGGTTACAACTGAATGCAAGCAGTGTTACCTATTTCTTTTTGCAGGCGCAATACAAATGGTCTTTAAGTCCAAAGGTGGTGGGCAATAATTTATTTTATTCTATCGGCTTTGCCCAAAATATTGGTACCGACTAGTATAACCGGTCCTGGTGAAATTCACCTGAACTTAATATCAAGCGTATGAAACTTAAACTGGCACTGCTTATTTCCATAGCTTTTTTAGCCTTTGCCGTCAATGCCCAAAAAACAAAAAAAATGGGTTTTGTGCCTGGTCAAAAAAAACCGGAACTTTTTGGAATTGCATTTAATCTTACTGATTTTAATGCGCCCAAAAACTTTTCAAATGGCAGTAATGCCACAAGCCTGGCTATTGCCGACATGAGTGCAGGTGTTTCGCTTACCTACTGGAAAGGGCTTACCCCATTTATTGATTTTTCTGCAAAATTGAATGGTATCTTTCACGACTACAATGCCATTTATTACGGCACTCCGGGTAAAACTGAAATTGGATTAGAACTAGAGCCTACAATTAATATCCGCCCGTTAAAGGATGAAAATTTATGGTCTCCATTTTTGACCACTGGTGTTGGTGTAGGATTATATACCAATCATATCGGTGCTTATATTCCGCTGGGAGCAGGCTTGCAACTGAATGCCAGCAGTGTTACCTATTTCTTTTTGCAGGCACAATACAAATGGTCTTTAAGTCCAAAGGTGGTGGGTAATAATTTATTTTATTCCTTCGGCTTTGCCCAAAATATAGGAAGCGATGACCCTTATGTAACCCCAAAAGCTGCATTACCCCCGGTTCCTGCGGCGCCTGTTGTTTTAGACAGGGATAATGATGGGGTACCCGATGAAGTAGATGCCTGCCCGGATGCAAAGGGTGTTTTGGCCTTAAAAGGTTGCCCTGATACTGATGGTGATGGTATTACAGACAAAGATGATAAATGTCCTGGTGTAAAAGGGTTGCTCAAATATGGTGGTTGTCCGATACCTGATACGGATAAAGATGGTATTAATGATGAAGATGATAAATGTCCTACAGTGGCAGGTTTTGCCCGTTACCAGGGTTGTCCGGTGCCCGATACGGATAAAGATGGCATTAATGATGAAGAAGATAAATGCCCTTCTGTGCAGGGTGTGGCATCCAATTTTGGGTGTCCTGAAATTGCTGCTGCTACAATCCAGAAAATAAATAAAGCTGCAGGCAGTATTTTCTTTGCTACCGGTAGTGCCAGGTTGTTGGCAGGCAAATCATCTGTTGCATTAAACAGTGTAGTTACCATTTTAAAAGAAAATGCAGATTACAAAGTGGAAATTGATGGATATACCGATAACCAGGGCGATGCGGCTAAGAATAAAGCGCTGAGTGAAGCAAGAGCAAATGCAGTAAAAGAATACCTGGTTAAAAACGGCATTGGAGAGGGGCGCATTACGGTAGAAGGATTTGGTGATGAAAACCCGATTGCTGATAACAAAACTGCTGCAGGCAAAGCAAAAAACAGGAGGGTGGAATTAAAAGTGACGAATTATTAATACCAAAAAATAGCTAAAATAAAAATGCCCCGTTTGTTTGGGGCATTTTTATTTTATGGAGACCTTGGTGGATCACCGGTTTCAATCTTTGTAAATTTCCAGTATTGCGGCTATATCTTTTTCTGCGCCGGTATGTATCAAAATTCTTTCCAGCACGCTTTCCACAACAGCATCAGGGCAGCTTGCACCACTGGTGACCAAAATCTTCAGTGGCGATTTTTTGGGTATATAATCCCTGGTGATCGTTTCTTCTTTCGAATGAAAATTGTAATGCAAAATGGATAAGGGCGAAATTATTTTATCAGCTGAATTGATAAAGTAAGTGGGCAGTTTTTCTTCACACAATTCCACCAGGTGAGAAGTATTGCTGCTGTTGTATCCCCCCACCACCAATGCAAGATCGGCAGGCGTTTGCAACATGCCATACACGGCTGTCTGGTTATCGTTGGTTGCGTAGCAAAGGGTATCTCTTGTATCAGCAAATCTTTCTTCAATGTTTTCTTCATCCAGGTTATAGGTTGATTTCATTACCTGTTTTAAATAATCTGCAATGGCTTGGGTGTCGCTTGCCAGCATGGTAGTTTGGTTTACCACACCAATCCGTTGCAGGTGAGCAGCCACATCAAATCCTTTTGAATAGCGGCCTTTAAATTCATTGTAAAAATCATCAGCAGGTTTTTCTCCGCTGATGAATTTGCCCAGCTCAACGGCTTCTGTCATATTATTTACCACCACAGTAGCCGTGTTGGCCGCAGCGTGCGAAAATGTAGCCCTTGTTTCTTCATGAGAAGGTTTGCCATGCACTACAATGCTGTATGCTTTCTTTGCGATCTGTTCACTTCTGTTCCATACTTTTTCCACAAAGGGACAGGTTGTATTGTATTTTTCTGTTTGTATCCCGATGTGATTTAATTTTTCTTCAATGGCGAGTGTGGTGCCGAATGCAGGGATGATAACGATATCTTCTTTGGTAAGGGTATCCAGGGGAATCATTTCTTTTCCATATGTATCCTGCAAAAAACGGACGCCTTTTTCCTGGAGGTCAGCATTTACCTGTGGGTTATGGATCATCTCACTTAATAAGAAAATTTGCCTGCCCGGATTTTCTTCCACCGTTCTGAATGCAATATCAATGGCATTTTCGACGCCATAGCAAAAACCAAAATGACGGGCTAAAAAAATATGCACATTTCCAAAGTCAAGCAGTGTGGGGGTGAAATCTTTTTTCATCTTATCCTCCTGTTTCCGTTTATTTTTTATTGCACTGATAAGCGGGCTGCGGTAGGTTATGGGGACATTAAATTGTTTCATTGTAGTATTATAACAAGTGCAAAGATACTTGGTTGACTGTTATTTAGCAGAATGACTGTTTTTGATAAATCCATACTACATTTGGATAATACTAAGAAGTAGATAGTTTTGTGGATGACTCTTGACGGTACAATTAAAAATAATCATGGGAATGTTTAAAAAAGCTGACTGGATATTCAATACGGATGTATATGAAGTGAACCTGCGCCAATACACAACGGAAGGAACCATCAACGCCTTTGCGGATGAATTGCCGCGGTTAAAAAATATGGGGGTTTCCACTTTGTGGTTCATGCCCATTACTCCGATTGCTGCAAAAAACAGGAAGGGCAGCCTGGGCAGCCAGTATGCCTGCAGTGATTATACCAGTGTGGGTGATGAATTTGGAACCCTGGAAGATTTTAAGTTGCTTGTGTCAAAGGCCCATGATTTGGGATTTAAAGTAATATTGGATTGGGTGGCCAACCATACCGGCTGGGATCATGTATGGACAGTGACCCATCCTGAATATTATAAATTGGATACTGATACCAATGACTTTAAAAAAGCCAGCGGTATGGATGATATCATCGAACTTGATTTTCAAAATGGGGCCATGCGTAAAGCCATGATCGACGCCATGGAATTTTGGGTAAGGGAATGCGACATTGATGGCTTTCGTTGCGACCTGGCCTTTTGGGTGCAGCTTGATTTTTGGATTGAAGCCAGAAGGGAATTGGAAAAAACAAAACTTCTTTTCTGGCTGGCAGAAAGCGATCCAATAGATAATCCTTCCTACTACCAGGCATTTGATGCCTGTTACACCTGGACATGGATGCATAAGACTGAGGAGTTTTACAAAGGCAGCCAGGATAAAAAAATATTAGACGATGTATTGCAGCAATACAATCAAATACCCGGTGATGATAAATTGTTTTTATGGTTTACAAGCAACCACGACGAAAATACCTGGAACGGCACTGAGTATGAAAAATACGGCAATGCCGCAGAAGCATTGGCGGTATTTAGTTTAACCTGGAATGGCATTCCGTTAATTTACAGCGGGCAGGAATTGCCCAATTTGAAGCGGCTTGAATTTTTTGATAAAGATGTAATTGGCTGGCAGGCTAATTATGAAAAGCATGATTTTTATAAAACATTGTTGCAACTGCACAAAAACCATCCTGCCTTAAGAGCAGGGGACAGCTCCGTCAGCACTCATGTTTTAATTACCAATGATAATAATAAGGTAATGGCCTTCCTTCGCAGCAATGGGGCAAGTGAAGTATTGGTATTATTAAATTTCAGTGCACAAAAACTGAGTTGTACTATACTGGATGATAAGCCTGCCGGAATGTTTACGAATGTATTTACCAATCAGCAGTCACTTTTCAGCGGTAATGCATCTTTTGACATGCCTGCCTGGGGTTTTCTTGTATTTGAAAAATCAGTTTAATTTTTGCACCCGGTTAATAAATTTTATTTTCAATGAAAAAGACGATTGTATTACTGTTATGTTTTACACTAATGAAAAAAACACATGCCCAGCAGGATTATGCTGCATATCCTGTTTATAATGGAAAAGACCTGGGTTTAAGGTATACCAGGGCCAATTCAACCTTTAAAATCTGGAGCCCGCCTGCTGAAGCTGCAGAATTACTTTTGTTTAAAGAAGGGGATAGTGGCTCGCCCTTTAAAAAAATCAGTCTTACAAAAGGTAGTAATGGTATCTGGAGTACAAAATTGCCTGGCGACTGGAAAGGTACTTTTTATGTGTTCCGGGTAAAGACCAATAAAGGATGGAGCAATGAAGTACCAGATCCTTATGCAAAGGCCGCAGGGGTCAATGGTAAAAGGGCCATGGTAATTAATTTAACTGAAACTGACCCTAAAGGTTGGGCCAATGATGTAAGCCCGGCATTTTCAGAAAAGAATAATTTTACCGATGCAATCATTTATGAATTGCATATCCGCGATGCCAGTATTCATGAAAATTCAGGTATAGTGCATAAGGGGAAATATATTGGGCTGGCAGAGGAAAGAACAAAGAGTACTGATGGGGCTTCAACAGGACTGGCGCACCTGAAAGAATTAGGGGTTACGCATATTCACCTGTTGCCATTTTTCGATTACAATTCTGTTGACGAAAGCAAGCCGGATGAAGGCCGGTACAATTGGGGATATGATCCGCTTAATTACAATGTGCCTGAAGGTTCCTACAGCACCAATCCTTATGATGGGGCTACCAGAATAGCTGAGCTGAAGCAAATGATTTCGGCCTTTCACAAAAATGGTTTAAGGGTGGTGATGGATGTGGTATATAACCATGTTGCAGATGCCGGCACCTCCTCCTTTAACCAGCTGGTACCCGGTTATTATTTTCGTCATAAAAAGGATGGTAAATTTTCGGATGCTACCGCCTGTGGTAACGAAGTAGCCAGTGAAATGCCGATGATGAGAAAATTTATTGTAGAAAGTGTTTTATACTGGGCTAAAGAATATCATATTGATGGCTTTCGTTTTGATTTGATGGGGGTGCATGATATTAAAACAATGAACCTGGTTTCCGCTGCCCTGCATAAACTGAAGCCGGATATGTTGTTATATGGAGAGGGCTGGACAGCTGGAGAATCGCCATTGCCCGACTCATTGAGAACGCTTAAAAAAAACGCCGCCAGGTTAGACCGCATTGCAGTATTTAGTGATGATGTGAGAGACGGCATTAAAGGTAGTGTGTTTGATATCAAAGACAGGGGATTTGCAAGTGGCAAGCCCGGTATGGAAGAATCGGTAAAATTTGGGATTGTAGCTGCTTCCGGCCATCCGCAGGTGGACCTGTCAAAAGTGAACTATTCAAAAAAAGCGTATTCAGCTGCACCATGGAATGTGATTACTTATTGCGAGTGCCATGATAATAATACGCTCTGGGATAAACTATTATTAAGTTGTCCAGCTGTTTCAAAAGCAACATTAACGCAAATGCATCAGCTTGCTTTAACTATTGTACTTACCTCACAAGGCATTCCTTTTTTACATGCCGGGACGGAGTTTTTAAGAAATAAAAAAGGAATAGAAAATTCTTTTAATGCCGGTGACAGTATCAATGCCATCAATTGGAAATTGAAAGATGAAAATATTAAGGTGTACCGTTATGTGCAAAGCCTTATCAAAATGCGCAAGGCTCATCCCGCATTCAGGATGACAACGAATAGCCAGATTAAAAGCAATATCCGTTTTGATGATAACAGCCCTGAAGGAACCATTGTGTACACGATTAATGGTGCAGCAATGAAGGATAGCTGGAAAAGAATTGTAGTTGCCTTTAATGGAAGCGGGGAGGAAAAGAGGGTGAAACTATCCCAGGGAAAATGGAAGGTTGCTGTTGATACTTCAGCTAACAGCCGGCAATATTCGGATACTGTTGTTTTGAAAGGATATAGTGCTGCGATATTATACAAATAATCAAAATGGATCTCCGGTATGAAATAAGGAAAGAACATTCTAAAATTCAGTGTACAAGAATAGTTAGCTGGGTGGGTGGCAACCAGGAAAAATTCGATGAACTATTTCATCTTTTTCTTCATGATGAATACCGTGTAATACAAAGGGCTGCATGGCCGTTAAGTTATTGTGCAATAGCCCATCCCAACCTGATGCGGAAGAATTTTGACAAGCTGGTAAAAAATTTACAAAAACCAAACCTGCATGACGCTGTAAAACGCAATACGGTAAGGGTGTTGCAGGAAATTGATATTCCCAGGAAATACCATGGAGTTGTTATGGATATTTGTTTTCGATACCTGGAGTCTGTAAATGAAGCCACAGCAGTTAAAGTATATTCACTGGGCATACTGGGAAAATTAGCCAAACAATATCCTGAAATAATTCCTGAAATAAAACTGCTGGCAGAAGACCGGAGCCTTCATCAAAGGCCCGCATTTAAAAGTAAGGCAAAGGCTTTTCTTAAACTGGTTGCCTTACAACAGTGATCAGTTGCAGGCAATTACCTGCGGTGAGCTAAATTCAACTATCGGTTTTCAACTTCTTTTCCCTGTAAAATGCCTTAAATATCAACCTTAAATTTTGGTCATAGGTGAAGTAATTATATAGCCAGTTAGAAAAAACAAAAAACCGGTTTTTTACACCCAGGATCAGCATCAGGTGAAGCCCCATCCAGATCATCCATGCAAAGAATCCACCGAAGTGCAGCTTTGGTTTGGGTACATCCACTACAGCAAGGTTACGGCCTACAGTGGCCATGCTGCCTTTGTCTTTGTAAACAAATTCCTGCAGGTATTTCCCGCCTTCTTTACTTTCTATGTTCTGTAAATTATTGGCCAGCATATCTGCCTGTTGCATAGCCACAGGGGCCACTTGCGGGTGACCGTTAGGCCATAAATCTTCTTCCATGTATGCTACATCACCGATGGCAAATACAGTATGTTGTCCCTGCACTTTGCATTGCCTGTCTACCTTAATCCTGTTGCCTTTGGCAATCAGGTCTTTATTTATCCCTTCAGGCACATTACCCTTTATGCCTGCAGCCCAAATTACCAATTGCGTATTGATCGTTTCACCATTTTGAAGCGTAACTTTTTGCCCGTCAAATTCTTTCAGCAGGGCATTGGTCATAACAGTGACCCCTAATTTTTCCAGGTACTTTCCCGACTGCCGGCTTGATTGTTCACTCATTGCCGCCAGTGTTTTCCCGGTTCCTTCCAAAAGATAAATTTTCATCTTTGTAAAATCAAGCTCAGGGTAATCTTTAGGTAATTGGTACCGTTTCATATCTGCAATGGCACCACTTAGTTCCACGCCGGTTGGCCCCCCGCCAACAATCACAATTGTCATCAGGCTTTGCAGTTCGGCTGCATCTTTTGCAGTGAGTGCGTCTTCAAAATTATGCAGCAAACGGTGGCGCAGCTGCAATGCCTCCACTGTACTTTTCATAGGGAAAGCATTTGCCATTAAATTGGCATTACCGAAAAAATTGGTATCGGCGCCCGTTGCGATCACCAGTACATCGTAATCAAATTCGCCGATATCTGTCACTACTTTCTGTTGTTCGGTTTGAATTTGTTGTACCTCCGCCAATCTGATCCTCACATTCTTACTTTTGTGAAATACTTTTCTTAAAGGAAAAGAGATATTGCTGGCATCCAGCCCGGCAGTAGCCACCTGGTAAAAAAGCGGTTGAAACTGGTGATAGTTGAACCGGTCTAACAGGGTGATGTCGAAGCCGGGTTTGTTGCTGAGGTTGCGTGCCAGCCTCAGCCCGCCAAAGCCGCCGCCAATTATGATGAGTTTCATATGAAATGATTTTTTTGACAGGGCAAAGATATGATATTTTCAATAAATTTTGAAAATTAAGAAAATATTATACTCTGACAAAAACAGGGGTTTATCCCATTACAATTGGAGGTTTTTTCGCAATCAATTACAGCATGCAGGGGAAGGAATTAATTTTATTCCCCGTAAAAATAAAATGATAGCAAAACAGGGGGTACAGCCGGGAGGGTAATCAAAAACCGCTGCAAGCCAACAATAAAAAATCCCTCGTTAGAGGGATTTACTTTTATGGAAATACTTTTCTGATTAATAATCTCTGTTGTATCCGCCACTGCCGCCGCTTCTGTTGCCGCCGCTACCGCCATAACCGCCGCCGCTGCCGCCTCTGCTACCGCCACCGCCGTAACCGCCGCCGCCACTTTTCTTGTAGCCACCGCCGCCACCGCCGCTTCCAAAGCTGCGTTTCTTAAATCCACCACCACCTTCGCCTTCCTGGCGGGGTTGAGATTCGTTAACGATCAATTTGCGACCCTGAATTTCGTTTTCGTTTAAGGCTGCAATTGCTGCTTTTGCAGCTTCGGCATCTTCCATTTCAACAAAACCAAAGCCTTTGCTGCGGCCGTTCATTTTGTCTTTCAGAATTTTAGCGCTGGTTACAGTGCCATACTGGGTGAAAAGGTTGCTTAAGTCTTCATCAGTCATTGACCAACTAAGATTTCCTACATAAATGTTCATTGTAAAAACTTTTTAAAATTAAATAAAAACAATAATGACTTAGTTGGTACAATGAACTGAAATTGGTATCCTTTGGAGAAATCTATCAGCTAACGACGAAGCACTAAAACCATTATAGCTATACAAATGTAGGGATTTATTTAAAAAAACAATAGAATGTAAGAAAAACTTCATATTGAGGGTTTTTCGAGTATCAATTTTATAAGGCGGCTGTCCCGGTTATACACATCCTTTCTAAAGTTAATTTTCCCGGCTCTGTTAACCCACGCTGTAAAGTAGGCAATAAAGACAGGAACTGGCTTTTTCAACGTTACAGTTTGCTCTGTACCGCTATTCATTGCTGCAGTTACAGCCGCTTCATTCCATTTATCATCTTTCCTTAACAGGTACAGCGCCAGCTTTTTCGCTTCTGCAAGCCTGATGCATCCGTGGCTGAAAGCCCTGTTGTCCTCGCCAAACAATGATTTTGCAGGGGTGTCATGCAGGTAAATGCTGTGGCTGTTGGGAAATAAAAATTTTACCAGTCCGAGGGAATTATCTGGGCCGGGCTTTTGGCGTATGATGCCGCCATTCCATTCCATATTGTGCCGGGCAAGGTAGTTGGGGTTGCGCCTGATGGCGGGCATGGTTTCATTTTTAAGGATACTTGCCGGTATATTCCAATAGGGGCTGAATACGATGTATTTCATTTCGCCATTAAAAACAACTGTTTTGTGCTGGCTTTTGCCTACCACTACATTCATGCTGAAAGCGAGGCTGTCGTTTTCTATTACATGCAATTTGTATTCTGGTATGTTTACCACGAGATAATCTTTTTGAAGACTCACCGGAACCCATCTGCAGCGTTCCATATTTACCATGATGGATTCTATTCTTTTTTCCACAGGGTAGTTCATTTCAGTAATCAACGACTCACCAATGATGCCATCTTCCTTTAAGCCTAACCTGTTTTGAAGTGATTTTACGCCATCTGATAATTGTAAGTCAAATACAGCGCTCTTATTGTCGCCTTCAATATCACCCATTGTATACAGCCATTGCCGGATACTTGCTATGGCTGCAGCTGAATCCCCCTGCACCAATTTCTTTTTATCCCATTTTATCAGGGGTAAATTATTTTTTTGTTTTATCTCTTTATAATCTTTCAGGTACTTTTTCAGTAAATGATATTGCCTGTACACTGGTTCATTATTTAAAACGCCACCGCTGGCCAGTGAATCAAGCAACTGCCGGTAGCTTATTTTCTTCCTTGGCAACAGCCATTCCATTGATTGCATTTGTTTTTCATTGAGGCCCTGCCATACGTTTTTGGCATACAGCAGGTATTGGGCTGTCAGCATCAATTCTAATGAACCCGACAAAAGGTTATCCTGACCGGCTGCGTCAATTAATTCGGTAAACTTTTCCTGGTAGGGAAGTTTACCAGGGATACCCTCGTCGCTGATATTTTCAATGCGGTTGTACAGGTTGTGGGCTGGCTCTACCAAGCCCTTTTCATCAAACCAGGCATAAGCAAATTTCCTGCCCTGGTAAAATGAGCGGATGTCTTTTTCAAAGGGTTTGAATTTGGTAAAGTTGCCGAGAAATTTTTTTATGAGTGCACTGTCGAACGTGAGTTTGGTTTGTGTGCTGAAATTACCGGGTATGGAAAGGTCTTTATTGGATATAGGAATGGTGTCTCTGAAAACCTTTCCTGTGCTGTCTTTCGTATTAGTGCTGTTACTGCAACGGATTAATGCAAATACCAGTAAAAAAGGAAGGATAAGTTTGCTGATGAGTTGCGGGCAATTCATGGCATTTTTTTTATTAAGGTATGAATTGGGGAATTGCTTAAATTATTCAGCGCTTCCCGATTGATTGGATAAAAGATACCCAAAGGTATGCCGCAAAATCTGGGTATAAAAAATAAGGCTGGTAATGCCTGAATTATCAGAACGGGTAAAAACTTTGGCCAAAACCGGCAGAAAATAAAAAATCCATCCCGCCAAAGACGGAATGGATCGATAAATTATTACGGTAATAAATTATTCAGCAATTACTTCAAACTCCACTTCAGTTTCGTTGCCGTTACCAAAGTCGATCTTTGCCTTAAAAGTGCCTAACTCTTTTACTTCATCAATGATGTGGATGCGGCGGCGGTCGATTTCGTAGCCTTTTTGCTCCCTGATAGCACGGGCTATCTGAACAGAAGTTACACTACCGAAAATTTTGCCACTGGTTCCGGTTTTGGCGCCAATTTTTAAAGCACCAGCCTGCAATGTTGCAATTACGCTGTTGATTTCGGCTAATAATTTAGCTTCTTTCTTGGCACGCTGTTTCAGTTTTTCTTCCAGTTGTTTCAGGTTAGAAGGATTAGCTTCAATCGCAAACTTTTGTGGAATCAAATAGTTACGGCCATAGCCATTTTTTACTGTTACCAGTTCATTCAAACCACCAAGGTTGTTTACATCCTGTATTAATATTACCTGCATAGTGTTGCATTTTTACCCAATCCCTCCACCAACAAGTTGGGGATGAACTTTCTCCACTCAAGGATTAGGGTGGTGAAAAATTGTTTATTTTAAAAGATCTGTTACGTAAGGCAGAATTGCCATTTGACGGGCTTTTTTAACTGCATCACCTACTTTACGCTGGTACTTCAAAGAGTTACCGGTAAGGCGGCGTGGCAATAATTTACCTTGTTCGTTCAGGAATTTTTTCAGGAAATCAGCATCCTTATAGTCGATATAACGGATACCCATTTTCTTAAAGCGGCAGTATTTCTTTGGCCGCTTGTCAGCTTTGATCGCTGTAAGATACTTGATCTCGTTTGCTTTTGCCATGAGTTATGCCACTGTTTTTTCGTTAGTAAATTTTCCGCCACTTCTCTTTTTGTCGTTGTAATCGACGGCGTATTTATCGAGTACAGTGTACATGTGACGCATGATAGATTCGTCACGTAAAAGTTGAGTTTTCAACTTTTCATTGAAGCTGGATGGCGCTTTATATTCCATTACCCAATACAGACCGGTAGTCTTTTTGGCAATAGGATAGGCCAGTGATTTTAATCCCCAGGGATTGTTGTGCAGTACCTCTCCACCGTTGTCAGTAACGATAGCAGCATACTTGCTCTGAGCGGCTTTGTATTCCTCTTCAGACAGCACAGGGGTAAAAATCACCATCAATTCGTAGTTGTTCATTTCCCTGATGTTTATTGTTTAAAAAATGGTTTATTTCCCGTCAAATTTTATGAACGGGCAGCGAAGGTAAGGGTTTCGGGATAAAAAGCAAGGGTGAAATTGGACTTTTTTTGGCTTGGGGCTGTGGGCAGATGTTCATTTCTCAGCTTTTGCTGCGGCTTTCCATTCCTGCACCGGCACAGAAGCCATGCACAAACCTTCACCGTGGCATCCCCGTTCGAACGGCTTTGGCCGGGCGGACATTTCAATCCGCCAGCCCTTGAAGGTCAATATGCTATCAGCGGCCAAGGTCACTTCTGCCATTATTTATTACTGCTGTGATAGAAACGTTGCTACTGCCAGTAAGGCCTTTATATAAACAGGTTTTATCATCTGTGTCAATCAATTCATCCTGTTTCAAAAGTCTAACCTTCGGTGCTGGTTGGCTTATTTTACCGTCACCCTGATCCCTTCGCTGTGGCTCGTAAATTCCGGGGCATACATGCATTGAATAGTAGTGATCCCATTACTGAAATTTCCGGTATGTGTTACAAAAAGGGGATATTCAAAAATGTAGGTGCCCTTATTAAGCCAGCCGAAAAAGAAATTGGTGCTGGCATCTTTGGTACTTTCGTAATAGCCCAGTCCACCTTGGTATTTATATCCGCTGATCACATTTACCGGTTCCATGCAGGCCGCCCTCATGTCTTTCATGTGAACATATTCCATATCCCGGTCAACCCTTAATTCAATTCTAACTTTTACTTTATCACCTACTTTCAGAATGGCGCTATCTTCCAAAGCGTCCAGTACCGGTCCTTTGTCTGTGTTTCTTTCTACAAATAATTTTTTCACCAGTTTTAATGGAGTTGCAGCAGGAGTTATTTTGTCAAGGTTTTCAAAGTATTGCCAGTACACGGAACCCCAGCTAACCCCTGTGCCTCCGCTGGCCAGCGGGGGAACCCGGGACCCTAACGAACTAATGGTTACTGAAATATTGCCCATCTCTGGTATTACTTTTTCTCCTTCAATTCTTTTATTAAAATATCCTGTTCCTGCTTCTGTAGCATCATCCGAACTTTTCATTGTGCTATTACCAACATTAATGGTTACTTCTTTTTCTTCACTTAGCCAATTGCTGCCATTCAGTAACAATGCATAACAGGCTTCTGCAGTGGCTTTGGTGGTTTTCCAGTTTTGTGTTTGTTTTTGTTTCAGCAGCCATGTTTTAAGGTCGTCAATGGTGGATTGTTTTTTATCAATGTCTGTAAATGCTTCTACCATTAAAGCCTGGCTTTCAATTGGGGCCTGGTGCCAGTAGTATCCACTGTTATTCCATTCTTTCCAGTACATGCCCATTTCTTCATTGCTGATGCTGTTTTCTTTGAGTGATTTGATGATGGCTGCCGGAGTTTGCGTATCGTTGCTGCGATAAAAGGCAAGCGCTATCATTGCCTGCATATACTTGTTGTTGCTTAGCCAGTATTTTTTTGACTGCTGCAAATAATAAGTAACGGCTTTCTGTGAAGCTGCAGGAATAGCGGTTTCAGTAAAGAAACTCCGCATGTACAAATACTGGATTGCCGTATAACTGAGATTGTTACTGCTGAGGTTTACTTTGTATTTAACCAGGTTGTCGTACTCTTCTTTTATTTTCTTATCTAAATAAGGGATGGCATTTTTTACAATGACCATTATTTCATTCAGCCCGCTGTTGTCATTACCGGATAACGCATTCAGTTTTTTTAAATGCCCGATACCCGTGATGATATATTGAGTGATGTAGCGGTCATCCGGGCCTCCTCTGAACCATACAAAGCCGCCATTGGGGCTTTGCATCTCTTTCAGTTGTGCAATGGATTTCCCTGCTTCGCTGCTCATCTTTGCCATGTCAAACAGCAGGGCAATATTTTTCTTTTGTTGTGTTTCGCTTTGTGCAGCCAGCACCCAGGGTGTCTCCTGCAGTAAGGCGGATCTTAATGCTTCATTCTTTTGCAAATTTGATAACAGTGCAGCAGTATCAACGGTCTTCCATTTTTCAAATATATTTTTAATTTTTGGAACAGTATTACTGATGTGAGCTGCCAGGGTATTGGCATAATACCGGTTGAACGTTTGCTCTGCACATTCATAAGGATATTCCATCAGGTAGGGCAGGGCCTGCACTGCATACCAGGCCGGGTTACTGGTATATTCTACTATCAATCCTTGATTGCTGATGGTATTACTGTTTCCACTGTTCAGTAATTTTTCGAATGTAAAATTCTTTTTGTTGCTATTTCTTACATTCATCGGCATGCTTTCAGTTACCAGCATCCTGTTGGTCAATACGGGCAGCGCCATTTCTTCCCCGTCACTAAAAGTTTCCCCCTTCTGGTAATTGGGAACCTCGGCGGTTGCTTTAATGCGGTACAGCAATGCGCTGTTATAATTAAAAGGGATTGCTATCGGGAATTTTATTGCTGCACTTTGTTTGGGCCATGTGGTAAAATATTGTGTTGATGTAGTGTTATTAAATAATCTGTCTACCGGCTCATTAGTAGCGGCATCCAGTAATTCCAGCGTTACTTTTCCTGAAAAGAAAGAATCTGTCAGGTTTACAATTTTTGCACTGAACGCCATACGGTCGCCTTCCCTCATAAACCGGGGGGCATTCGGCTGCACCATCAATGGTTTTTGTGTAACCAGTGTTTTTTCTGTGTAGCCGCTGGCCAGGTCTTTTGTATGTGCCAGGGTCATCAGTTTCCATTGGGTTAAGGCTTCGGGAACGGTTACACTGAAAGCGGTATTGCCTTCGGCATCGGTTGTCAGATCAGGGAAGAAGAAAGCGGTTTCGTTGAAGTTTTTTCGGATTTGGATGGCTGATGTTATTGTTTTAGGCAGCTCCCCCTGAAGGTATACATTGCCAGTGACTGAATCTGGTTGTCTTTCTGCTGCTTTATTTTGCACTGCATTTTTAAAAACTGTTACACCAGCTATTCGGCCTTCTAAGTCCTGGGAGATTGGAGCTCCTTCGGATATATTTTTATTTGCAATAGTTGAAAGTCCTCTGATTCTAATTTGCCTGTCCCGGCTGCCCATTCCAGAAGCATAGAAAATAGAGAGCAATCTGTCGTATGACTTAGGATATGCCCCTGCATAATACAATTCTCTTTTATTGTACTCCTCTGAGTTGAGTTCACCAAACCCATCTTTACTCCAGCTAACGGAATTGTATAGCCCGGGCCAGATATTCAATGCACTCCAGCTATGCTGCTTAAACTGGTCAAGGCTTGCATCATACATGCCAGCCAGCATTTCAGCCGCTACTTTTTCTCCTTTGCTTCCGCTTATTTTCAGGGTCCATTTTTCATCAGCACCAGGCAGTAATTTATCCCTGAAAGTCTGATAACTGATATTTAATTCTTTGTTGGTCCAGGGGATATTAAAATTTTCTCCGCCGGTATATGCCCTGTTGTGTTGTACAAAAGCATAGCTCAGGGCAATACCGCCCCGGTCATTTTCATTTACAGTGAGATCATTTTTAAAAGGTTTTGCTGATTGTATGGTTTGATAATCGGTAGTAACCGATTTATCCATTTTTGATACGGAATGAATGAGCCAGATATGCTCAAATCCGGTTTGAATTTGGTAGCTGATATTTTCTCCCGGCGCTGCTTTAGCTTTGATAACATTTACGGTTACAGGTTCAATGCTTTCTGTAGTCAATCGTGTATCGTCAGTCGTCAATAAAACATATTTCTCTGCCCTTACCTCCTCACCATATTTATCTTTTGTATTTGCAGTGATTTTATACCATCCGGCGCCAAACGAGAAACGAGAAACGAGAAACGATTTTGAACTATTGCTGCTGTCTTTTTTCTCGAACACCTTATCACCTAATTCATAATTCTTTACTTCATTTTCGTTCTTGTACACATCGTAAGGGAAATGATCATAGTATTCATCTTTGCTCATCACAAACTGGTCTGGTTGTTCCCAATATCTTTCCCGGAAAACTTTGCCGGGGCTCTTTAATTTTTGTATAGATACGGTGGCGATTGTTTTTTCTTCAATGTCATTCAGGTTGCAGCTTCTAACCAAAATGTTTTTGAGGCTGTCTGCAGGTAATTTATCTGCCAGCTTTATCTCCAGTTGCAAAGACTGGTAAGCCACCGCCACCGCAATTTCTCCACTTCTTGTTTCGCCATTGATGTCGGTAACATCGGCACTTATGTCGTAATAAAATGTTGGCTGGTCTTTCTTATTGATGCTTTCATCAGGCAATGCTTTGAAAGTTATGTTGAATTCACCTTTACTGTCTGTGGAAGCCACGCCGTTGGTTATTTCCACTTGTTCATTTCTGCCATAAGGCATGAGGCCGCCTTTACGGATATACCCACTCCATCCCCACCAGGCGGGGTAATGTACTTTGCGAACCACCCTGTATTTTACTGTGGCTCCATCCACCATATTGCCTGCATAGGCTTTTGCAGTGCCGGTTACTTTGATGCTGTCATTTACCCGGTAAGTACCTTCCGGTTTTTTAATTTCGGTGAAAAACTTTGGCCGTTTATATTCTTCCACGCTAAAATCCTGGTAGCCATTAGCGGCAGAATCATATAAACTAAACTGCCCGTTCAAAGCACCCTCGGGCAGTTTAAAACTGCCATGATAAGAGCCGTATTCATTCGTGATCATTTTCAATTCACTTAGTTTTTGCCCGTTGGCATCTTTTAACTGAATAATGGAATTAAATGCAGCAAGCACTTTACTTTCGGCAGCATTATTTCCCTGTTTTAATACAATGCCTTTGAAATAAACTGTTTGCCCGGGGCGGTAAATGGAACGATCAGTGAATAAGAAAGTACGGAGCTTGGGTTCTGGTTCCTGGCCCGAAATATACATTCCGTTGTAGCTGTTATCGGCTAAGAATAATTCATCACCGGCAGTAGTAAATTGTATCCTTATATTCCTGTAGACTGTTGTTTTGGTTACGTTAAAGTATCCATTCTTGTCAGCAGTATACTGTTCCTTTTTGGTGTCCTCATATTGGTTGATATTGTAATTGTATTTTGATTCCCACACCTGCGCTTTTGTGCCGGCAAGGGGCAGGCCGTTGTCGCGGTGCAGTACATAATAATCGCCTTCGTTGTTGTGAATAAAGCTGATATTACTTACATAAGTGAGTTGTTTGGCGATGATGTTCTTTTGAAGCGAAAAATTTTCATCAATACTTGCAAGAATAAGGTATATGCCCTTGTCTGCGGCATCCACTTTTATTTCTGCCGCATGTTGCTGGTAATCATGTGGGTCAGGCATAGCCACGCTCCAGCTTTTGGTTGGGGTAAGGGCTGTATAAGTTTGCCATATCTTTTCATAATCCCGGCGGTCCGTTTTATTAATGTCTTCCCTGGATGTTTTGATGATCCGGAAAAAAATGGTTTTGGTATTTTTATATTTCACTAGGGTCCTGAACGGCTGGCCCGGCACATTTACCTTTTCGGTTTCCAAACTAAGGGATGGTTGCATGATTTGATTCAATAAGTTTTGAGCGCTGATGCCGCCTTCACTTTTTGGAAAATTTTTGATTGCTGCTTCACACAATTCTTTTGCTCTCTTTATTTCATACTGGTTATCTGTTTTGGTGAAGGGGTTAAAGTCCAGTCCTTTGCTGTAATAAATTTTTGCCCTCAAATACATGGCCTGGGCGGCAGCCTGGTTGGATGGATATTTTTCTTCAATATTTTTCAGGGCAGTTTCATATAATTTTTCTTTATCCTCATTTACGGCGTACTGGTATACAAAGTTTAACCGGGCCAGGTCTGCATCAAGCAGGGCATCATTTTTTGCATCTGCCAGGTGAAAAATCAATATATTTTTCAGCATATCAAGCGCATGAAAATGCAATGCGGCGGTGTCTTTGGATGTAAAGGAATACTGTACAAATTCTTTTGCCGGTGCAAATGCTTTTGGATCGTTGATGGTAAACTGGTAGGCAGGTTTGGTGAGGTCACGTTCATCTGTCATAAAATAATCCAGCGCCCGGTGTGCTAAAAAGTCATATAAAGTTGGCCGGAGGTTTCTGGTGTTTTCTCCTTTGATGATGATGGCGTCAAAGCCATCCAGTTTTGTCAGTTTTAAAACGGGCTCAGTCTTTATATCCAGCGATGCTTTGAACAACCTGGTGATAGTGGCATGCAGCTTATCGAGGCTCCAGGTGCTGATGTCCTTTGCTTTTTCATCCGCCCCTTTGGTGCGGTCATAAAATTTCCAGCGGTTATTTTGGAGGTATTGCCAAAACATTTCAGCCTGCATGCTTTGCAAAATATTTTTGGCGGGTGCTTTTGCTTTGGCAATTAAAGTATCCACAAAGAAAATGTTGTTTTCATTGCTGCCTTCCTCTACCATGTTGCGGTATTTGATCTGGTACATGCAGCTTTTTATCTGCTGGGCATCGTTGCGATCTTTTATCGCCAGTTGATAAATGCCCAGTACTTCCTGTAATGCCGACCTGGTGAGGCCTTTGTTTTCCAGGGTATTAACTTTATTCCATTGCCTGGTATAGAGGCTGTCGTCTTGTGCAATTGATGCCTGCAGCACTGCTGTCAATAATAACAACAGCAGGGAAAATTTTTTACAAAACATAAGGCGTTTATTTAAGTACAAGATACAATTTGTTGTGTTGTGGTTGTATGTGGATATGCTAAAATTGATTTTC
>JAYVUL010000118.1:0-17114 GCA_043787935.1 Chitinophagaceae bacterium
CTGCTGATATTACCGGCTTCGGCAGACAGTAAACGAAATTGATATTGCCCGTCTGCAAGATTGCTGACAATAGGATTTAAAGCGTTTGCCCCGGCAATATCCGTATAGGTAATTCCAGCATCATTGCTTATTTGCCATTGGTAAGAAGGGGAGTTGAAACTGCCAGTAATAATACCAAAAAGATTTACGTTACTACAACCCGTGATGGCCGTTGAATCAACCTGTACTGCGTTTGAAAAAGAGGCATTCGTAAGTGGTCCGCAAGGCCGGAAAGTAATATCATCAATGGCAAGGTCATTACCCGGTTGTGCATTGCCTCCAATGTTGTTATTTGCCAAAACAAGTGTTACTGCATTATTTCCTGCCGGGAGCAAAAATAAAAAGCTGTATTGCTTCCATGTCAGCGAATTTAAATGTGGTATGTCCCCGGTATTGTAAGTGGCCAATACAGCCTGAGTGTTTGGATCAAGAATATTAAAAGTAATGTTGGGTAAAACAGCAGTAGGCAGTATTGATGCATTGATGACATTGGCCACCCATGCCGCAAACTCATAAGTGGTGCCGGGGCAAAGATCAGTAACCGTTTGCCTGTAAAATTCACCCGGTGCCGGAGCAGCATTGAAGAAAGCCATGTATCCATTAGCGTTACCAGTATGATCTTTTGCCCCTGTGTGCCATGCGCCGTTTACCGGCACTGAATTTACCAGGGCGTAATCTCCGTCAAGCGGTGCGGCAGGAGGGTTTCCTGTGGCATAAGAAGCAAAATTGTAATTGGTAGATGCCCCGGGTACGGCAACAGAAAGTTGTGGCCCCGGGTTTAGGGCACCGCTTCCGAAGTCAATATTCACAACAGGCGCCCCAAGTGAGCCGTTACAGGATTGTTGCAGGGTAACGGCATCGCAGGAGTCTGCTATAAAAATACAGTTAGGCACATTATTATTGATGCTTGCAGCTCCATGTAAAGTACCATTCCAGGCTGCATTGCCCTGTTTATTATTTAAATTATCAAATGTGTAATAAGCAACCAGTCCCGTTTGGGTAGAAGGGTTTGGTAATGAAGCATTCATGTAAGTCCTGATCTCATTCTGTGTCCTTGGAATATTCCATATCCTTACTTCATTCATGTATCCCTTTAAAGCGCCAGCCTGGTTTCCAAATGAATAATTACCAATTTTAGTGACCAGGTCATTGGTCACTAAATTACCACTTGCCGGTTTGGTGCCCATCAAAAAACCATTGCGGTAAAATTTTAAAGTGCTGCCATCATACACCAATGCTGCATGGTTTATCTTTTTTGGTTTGTAATCGCAGGTTAAAATATCAAAAAAACCATTTGTAGTTGTTATGCCAACATGAACAGGCCGCAACAAATAATTGGCGTTGGAAGGATCGGTATGTTTTGAAACAAGATCATAAGATATTGTTGATGACAAAAAATAATTGGTATCAGCATTAAACGATGCTTCTACAGTTATTTTATTGCCGGTAATATCCAGATCACCTATGGAGACATAATCAGTGGTGCTGTAGTTGGGGATGTTCAACCAGTTATTGCAGGGTATGGCGATTGGAATAACAGGTTTGGCATAAATCCAAAACTCCCCAAGTTTATAGGTGCTTAATTCTATATATTTATTATTGTAGGCTGAACCGGTAATCAGTTGCCCCGGTTGAAAATGCTGCACCTGGGAAGCGTCAGTAGTATCAAAACTTCCATTTTCTGTTGGCCCACTGTACCTTACCACAAATAACTGGCTCGCGGAATATAAACCCGGCACCGATGTTTGCAAAGCACTAAAATCTGCATTGCTAAAATACAATCGTACTTTTTTTATGCCCGTAGATCCATTGCTGTATTTTACAGTATAATGCCGCCGCATGAATTTATAAGTTCCCACATTTAAACTGTTCCCAACTTCATTGTACACCGTGTCTATTCTTATTTCATTGATGTTGCAGGTATCTTTTATTGATAAAATTATATTGGACAGGCTGCCGATATTGTAACTGTGTTTCCAGTCTCCTTCAATATTAATGTTGGTACTATTGTTTTTAGGGGATGCAGTAATATTGGTAAAAGGTGCCCCTGTACTTAAGAAATATTTAGTGCTCAGGTATTGTTCTACCTGTTGAATGTCTGAAACAGATAAAGCATTTGGATATACGATGATTTCTGAAATATACCCCTGCCAGTCCTGGCCAACGATATCTTCCCTATCGCCTACTGTAAAACCAGTTGTACTATTATCAGGTATTGCAGGATCACAAGAACTTAATGAACCGCAGGGGCTTTGGGGTGTAACGATTACCGGCAGGCCATTCTGGCGCAGTTGCAAGTGAGTACCGGCACCATTTGAAATATAAGTATTAACAAAGGTGAATTTAGAAGTGTTGATGAAATTATCATTTACAGTTTCGTTACTAAAAGTGCCTAAACCAGCAGTATATACAAAATTCCCATAAGGAGAAACGGTAACATCCTCAATGCAAAAATTTGGGGTTCCTCTTCTAAAAGTAAACAATGCCCCTCCGCCGCCGGGAAAAGCCCCACCACCATTTGCAACAGCAGCACAATCCATTTTGCCAACAACAAAAATAGTACGGGGGCCACCTGCAGTTACCAGGTTTGTAGTAGTATTATTTAAAAAGAACTTCCCGTTTACGCCGTCAAAAAGAATGGAAGGCTGATTGCTAAAAACGTTTTGAACAAACACCGGTTGATTGACAATAGTAGCATGGGATACATGGTTGTTGTTGCCGCTTACATCCTTCCAGGCTGTTACCTTGTTACCGGCAGTTGTTGTTACCTGCTGATCTGCACGTAACCATAACACTGTTCCCGATGGTATTTGTGCAGTGGCCATATTTAATAAAGAAAAGAAACTCAGGAGTAGTGAAAGTATTTTCATAAAGTGACCACTAATTGTGAGCATTAACTGTAACACTAAAGGCTTGGGCTACTCCTTTTAATGAAACAAATACAAGGCAGCATAGGAAGAAAGCTTGTATTTTATTTTTCATTAAAGCCGGGTTTGATGTTTGTGCTTACAAATATATCTGTATTTTTCAAGTGATGGCCACCGTTAAACAAGATTTTACCCTCTTGGGGATAAAGGTATTTGTAAAAAAATAAACTGGTTTGTTGAAGTAACCATAAAAAAAATCCCACGGGAAGTGGGATTTTTTTATCAATCGTTGTAAGAAGTAATTTCTTTAGTCTGCTCTTGCAGCAAAGCATTTTGCATCTGCACCTGCCTTTAACTTATCGACGTCACTCATGTTATATACAAAATCGCTATACATATTTACATTACCTGCAGCAGCCAGTGTAAACGTTTTTGTGGCATCAAAGGTATTAAAAGTTGCAATAACTTTATTTTCCTGCTGTATAGAAGCGCCACTGCTCATCTTGTTTAGTATTTTTAACTGCTCACTGCGGTTGTGCTGAATTTTATCCTGGTGTATTTTAGCAAGGGTTGGTGCAATAACCAAACTTACAATACTCATCAATTTAATTAAGATATTCATTGACGGGCCTGAAGTATCCTTGAATGGATCACCTACGGTATCACCTGTTACAGATGCTTTATGAGGTTCGGATTTTTTGTAATACATCTCGCCATTTATTTCCACCCCTTTTTCAAATGATTTTTTAGCATTGTCCCATGCGCCACCGGCATTGTTCTGAAAAATTCCCATCAGCACACCGCTTACGGTGGCACCTGCTAAAAACCCACCCAAAACTTCCGGCCCAAAAACAAAACCGATGATGATGGGTGTTAACAAAGCAATAGCACCGGGTAACATCATTTTTTTAAGCGATGCTTCGGTAGAGATGGCCACACATTTGTCGTACTCCGGTTTACCCGTGCCTTCCATAATACCGGGGATAGTGCGGAACTGGCGGCGAACTTCTTCCACCATTGCCATAGCAGCCTCACCCACCGCCCTGATGGCCAGTGAAGAGAAGATAAAAGGGATCATTCCACCCACAAACAAACCAGCCAGTACATCTGCATGATAAATATCAATACCGTCGATACCGGCAATACCTACAAAAGCGGCAAACAAAGCCAGTGCAGTTAAAGCAGCAGAAGCAATGGCAAAACCTTTACCACTGGCGGCTGTTGTATTTCCTACTGCATCCAGAATATCAGTTTTTTCACGCACATCCGCGGGCAATTCACTCATCTCAGCAATACCACCTGCATTATCTGCGATGGGCCCAAAAGCATCAATGGCCAACTGCATGGCAGTAGTTGCCATCATACCTGCAGCAGCTATCGCTACACCATATAAACCTGCACAGGCGAAGGAAGAATAGATGCCACCAGCCAAAACAAGGATAGGAAGCAATGTACTTTCCATGCCTACGGCCAAACCACCAATGATATTGGTAGCATGTCCCGTTGCTGATTGACGTATGATACTCATCACAGGGCGCTTGCCCATGGCTGTATAATATTCTGTAATGATGCTCATTAAAGCCCCTACTACCAGGCCTACCATGATAGCACCAAACACGCCATTCTTTGTAAACTCATGGCCACGCAGGGTCATCGTATCCGGCATTAAAAAATTAACCAGGAAATAGCAGCCAATAGCTGTAAGTACCATTGAGCCCCAGTTACCCATGTTCAGTGCATTCTGAACTTTGTGCGTACTCAAACCAGCCGTTTCTGAAATTCGCACAAAGAAAGTTCCGATGATAGAAAATATAATTCCCATTGCTGCAATGAGCATGGGCAATAATATGGGGGATAATCCACCAAAAGCATCACCGGCAGCAGCAGTTTCCCTGCCCAATACCATGGTGGCTAATACGGTAGCTACATAGCTGCCAAAAAGATCAGCGCCCATACCGGCAACATCACCCACATTGTCACCTACGTTATCTGCAATGGTGGCAGGGTTGCGGGGGTCATCCTCCGGGATACCGGCTTCTACTTTGCCCACCAGGTCAGCACCCACATCCGCAGCTTTGGTATAGATACCGCCGCCTACACGGGCAAACAAAGCAATAGACTCTGCGCCCAAAGAAAAACCAGTTAATATTTCAATCGCTTTTTCCAATGCCAGCCTGTATTCCTCAGATCCGGCAGCGTAACCGGAAACAAACGTCATGTATAAAATAATAAACAATCCACCCAGGCCCAGCACTGCCAAACCTGCTACACCCATTCCCATCACACTGCCGCCGGTAAACGATACATTCAGTGCTTTGCTTAAACTGGTACGGGCAGCCTGTGCAGTGCGAACATTAGCCTTGGTAGCTACTTTCATTCCAATAAAGCCAGCCAGTGCACTAAAGAAAGCGCCCAATATAAACGCAAAGGCAATACTCCAGTGGCTGTTGGCATTGCTGTAGCCCATAAGCCCGAGCAAGGAGGCGCCAATGATCACAAAGTAGGCGAGGATCTTATATTCTGCCTTTAAAAAGGCCATGGCACCTTCTGCAATATAAGTGCTGATCTCTTTCATCCTTTCGTTGCCGGCATCCTGTTTGGATACCCAGGCAAATTTGATAAAGGTGTACAAAAGGCCTACAATGCCCAATGCCGGAACTACGAAAAACAACTTGTCCATATAGATGTATTGTTAAATTTTAGGTCGGCAAAAATAGGGTAATTGATGCAAAAACAACGCAATCGTTCTCGGTAAGTCACTATTTTGGATGAATAATGCAGGGGGCCGAGGTTTGGGTACCTTTTAGTTGCAACAATATGCGGGCTCATAATTTTGCAGGATACCCTTACTATTTAAAGGATTGGGGCTAATCCCGGATGAAAACCATCAAACCGGTTCTGCCTTTAATCCTACTCTGCCATTTGCATATTTCAGTGTTGATTCGACTGAGTTTACCTGATTACAATACTTTTAGTACTTAATGCATAGCCGCTGAAACAGCCGGTGACATTACTGCCAGTGATATTGGTAAGCAGGTTGACCGGTGTACTGAATGGGCCATTGTTATCCCTGGCTTTATTGTAGCTGTCCCAGAAATTATAAACATCACGGGTAATACTTGCCATATAATAATTGATGGTATCATTTCGGTTAAATCCCTGCGGATGCGTGAGCCGGATATATTCGCCGTTAGAAAGGTCGTCATTACCCGGCACCCGGCTTCTGAAAAAGCCGCCCCAGCCATAATTCTTTCTTGTTTCACTCCATCGCCAGAAATAAAGTTGAGTGTTCCCCAGCGTATCAGGGTCCTGGTAATGGTTGGTAATACGGTAAAGGGTATCCCCTGCATTGTTCACAAATGAAAAACCCTGGGTAAGGCTGTCTACTGCTACAGGTTGTATCAGAGAGGTAATGGCTGAATATTGCTGACCGGCTGAACTTATCTCGAGCAAATAGGATTTGCCTGTAATTCCTTTTAAAGCATGTGGCCGGTCAAGGTAGGCCCGCTGGTCAAAGTAAAGCCCAACGCTAAATTGAGCGGGTATTGAATCAACAGGCGTTTCTTTCAAACGCAGCTTGCTTGCCATATTCCATACATAGTTGCCTGCTGCATTCTTTGTGCCTTCGGTAATAGTTACAATGGCATTGGCCACTGGTGTACTTTCAAAATTGGGAGCATAATAATCCTGGCTTTGGCTTAGTATTACATAATTGTATTGGGGAAATAAATTATTGATATATGCCTCCACCACCAGCAGGGGTTTGTTGGATTGTACGGTTATGTCAATATTTTTTTCACAGGAAGAAAGAATGGCCAAAGTAAGAAAAACTGTTGTCACCCATATCATCTTATTGGGCAAACCAATCTGTATCATTGCTTTTGCAATGGAGTTTTTTCCATTTGGTATAACTGAAAAAGCCTGTGTGGTGCTGTTGATCAAGGTTCTGTTGTTTATCAAAATTTAAAAACTAAAATTCCAGGTTACTGCAGGCACTATTGGAAATAAATACACTTCCTTTCCCTGTATTGTCCTGGTATCTTCATTGGCATCTAAATAAATAAAATAAGGATTGTAGCGGTTATATACATTGTAAATGCCGAAATTCCAGCTACTTTTAAAACGTTTTTTACGGCCTGGTTTTGGGGTATAGGTAAACGATATGTCGAGCCTGTGATAAGCCGGCAAACGGTAATCATTTATTTTATTATATTGATTGATGTTAGTAAAAATCACGGCTCCCTCGCCGTTATCATACCCCAGGTTGTAGGTATACCTTCCGGTGGGAAAGGTAAGTGCATTGCCGGTGCCATACACAAATACAGCAGATGCTTCCCATTTTTTACTCAGGGTATAATTGGCCACTATGCTCAGGTCATGAACCCTGTCGTAGCGATAGATATACGGCTTGCCGCTATTTAATTTGTCAAATGTTCTTTCAGTTCTGCTGAGTGTATAGCCAATCCATCCAGTGAGTTTGCCTCTTTTTTTCTGAAAAAATAATTCAATACCGTAGGCTTTTCCGCTGCCAAATATCATTTCGCCTTCCAGGTTTTGATTCAGCAGCAACTGGGCCCCGGGCTTAAATTCTATCTGGTGGTTCATGGTTTTAAAATAGGCTTCTGCACTGCATTCATACCCATTGTTTTCAAAATTCTTAAAATACCCTCCGGCATATTGTTCAGCAATGGCAGGCTTTACCAGCTTACTGCTGGGTATCCACAAGTCGCTGGGAAAGGTGGCGCTGCTGGTGGTGGCGAGGTGCAGGTATTGTATTGTACGGGTATAAGACACCTTGATACTGGAATTGCCGGGCAGCTTGTATAGCAGGCTGATCCGTGGTTCAGGATAATGGTATTGAGCAATGCTTTGCCCTTTTAAAAAAACTTCAGTAGTGCCTGTGGGGATACCGTCACTGCCGTACAGAACCCTTGTTGTGGGGCCTGTCTGGTTAAAATAACTGTAACGTATGCCTGAAATAATATTCAGCTTTGTGGTGATGTTGATATCAGTGCTGAAATATGCAGCAGCTTCCTGTGCAAACTGGCTGGTAACTTTTGATTTAAACTCCTGTACGCCACTGGTAACATTACCTGCGCCGGGGGTAAACTGGTGCCAGCTGTATTGAGCACCCCATTTTATTTTAAGCCAGTTGTTGCCCGCAAGCTGCCAGTCTGATTTTAATTGCCGGTCTTCCAGCCCTGATGTAAAAATAAAACTGATGGTATTAAAACCCAGGCGGCTGTCCAAAGCAAACTTATCATATACCGCAGTGGTTTGCTGCTGTAGTTTGCTGCTGATCTGTTGTTTCCAGGTAAAGCCCGCAAGGGTATTGCCCCAAAAGGTATTGAACATCCGGCTGCGACCATCAAAGGGTTTGTCGTAAGCAAATTTATCGGTACCTGTATAAAAAGTAAACTGCAGCTGATTGTTTTTGTTGAGGGTATAACCAACCTTTGCATTGATGTCATAAAAATAATAGCCGTTGCCACCTACTTTTTTTGGTGCTGCAGCTTTAGCAAGCTGGTCAATATACGTGCGCCTTCCACTCACGATAAAGGATGACCTGCCTTTGATGAGTGGGCCTTCAAGCGAAAGCCTGGAGGATATTAAACCCAGGCCGCCAATGCCTTTCAAAGAATCTTTATTTCCATCCCTGGTGTCTATGGTTATTACACTGCTGAGCCTGCCGCCATATTCAACGGGTATTCCTCCCTTTATTACCTCCACATTTTTTACGGCATCTCCATTAAAAATGCTGAAAAAGCCAAACAGGTGGTTGGGATTATAAACAGGTATGCCATCAAGCAGCACCAGGTTTTGATCGGGGCCACCGCCGCGTACATAAATACCTGAACTGGCTTCGCCGCCACTCTTGATGCCCGGCAGCAGGGTGATGGTTTTTAAAGGATCTACTTCACCTAATATAACAGGCAGTTTTTTTAGTTGTTCACTGCCGATAGTTTGAATACCCAACTGGTTGCGGGTAACGTTGCGGCTGCTGAAAATAGTTACGTTGCCCAGCAGACTCTGGCGCATTTTTAATTGTGCCACAAGTACCGTATCATTTTTAATAAAAAGGTTGGCTGAAAAAGGATAATGGTTGACTGCAGTAACAGTGAAAAAATAATTTCCCGGCTGTAATATTGCTATCGCAATGCCAAAACTATCTGCTTTGATTTTTTTTTGATTGATATTGATGGAGGCTTCGGGCACCTGGGTATTTTCTGCATCAATGATACGAAGGGTCACCCTGCACTGCTGTGCAAATGAGATGGCGCTGCAGATACTGCACAGAAAAAAAAATAACCAAAGCTTTTTTGTTTTCATCGTATTGGCTGCCCAGATATTAAAAAGCAAATTACTTAATTACTGCGATACAATGGGGAGGGGATGAACAGCGGGTATGGCTGCGGTATTTTTTTATATTTTAGACAGGATAAAATTGATGATTGCCTCCGGCTCCATTGTTATGTCTGCTTCAATTGCGTTTGCAGGAATTTCCAATGCTTCAAACTGCGATTGCAGGAGGGCAGGAGGCATGTAATGACCTTGCCTGGTTTGCATCCTATTCAGTATTGTTTCATAATTTCCGTTTAAATACACCCACCGGCAATGCGGTTCTATTTCTTTGCTGAGTAGCTTCCTGTACTGTTCTTTTAGTGCGGAACATGCGATTATGATATTGATAGTTTTAATTTTTTCTGCTGCAAAAGCATGAATATTTTCAAGCCAGGGCCAGCGGTCCTCATCAGTAAGTGGCTGGCCTGATTTCATTTTGTCGGTATTTTGTTGTGGATGAAAATTATCTGCATCATAGAATGGGTAGCCAGTTTTGGCCGATAATTGCCGGCCAATGGTGGTTTTTCCTGAACCGGCTACTCCCATAATATAGATCACCCGGTATGGCATTTTTATTTAGATTGACTGTTCAAAAATTAATACCCCATCAATGTTTAAAATCAAAATGAAGGTAGGAATTTTGTGTGCAGAATCATTTTTGCCAGGGGGTGAAAATATTTTTTCACATCGAAGCCAGCAGCAATTTCTCCGGATGAGTGCTGGGGATGATATGCGTATAAAGATTCAACTTTTATTGCTTTTGTTTTTTTAGCGAAGTTGTTTTTTTTGGGGCTTTGGGATTTGGCGCCTTTTCTTCTGCAACTGGTTTTTCTTCTGATAAATTATCTTTCAACTTATCTTCAAGGGTGTTGCCCATTGCATCTTTTACCGGGCTCGGTACCGGCTCTTTACCTTCTGCTGTAATTTGGTTAAATACTTTTTCCACATGCACCCATTGGCCATTTTTCCATTTAAAACCTTCATAGTCGCCATCGGGTATGTAGGTCCACTTCTTTTTCGGCTCGCCGCTTTCTGATTCTAAATGTTCGGCAATAATCATTTGCAGGTCTTCATCGTAAGTGAGCCTTGCGCCGGCAGTTTTTTTATATTCCATCACATACCTGCTGGTGGCAGATTTAAAAACAGAATCTTCTGCGTAACTAAAATAGCGGCCTCCAAATAATGGTTCCTCATTGCTGAAACTGAGCACCTCAATGATCTTCCTGTTGCTTCGGATATTATTTTCATCGTAGCCCAGCAGCGTGTAGTAATTTTGGTTGCTGCTCCTTGTCTGGATAATTTTATAATATACTGCCCCTATCCAGCCTTTATTATTGCCGGCCGTGTCCAAAATGTTACTGGTCACATCTGATTTGTCTATTAAAGGAAACAACTTTAAGCTGCCATCATATGTTTTCATTTGTATGGCACCATGCTGCCGCACCAGGTTTTCATTTACCACCATCTGCCAGGTAAAGATGCGGAAGCTGCTGTCTGGCGGGTATAATTTTGAAATCGTTTGTAAGGAATCAAAAGGGTAATAAAAAGAATGATCTGTTTTCAATGCCTTTACCAGCATCCGGGTAAACAGGCTGTCATTGGTAAACCTTGCCAGGGGATTATCAGTATTAACCAGTTTATCGGCATATATTTTTAAGGTGTCTTCTTTTTTCTGCAAAAGTCTTTTATCCTCTTTACTGATTCGTTGTGCGGAAGCTGCAAAAATTACCAAACTTAAAAACGTAAATAAACAGGTTTTCTTCATGCAATAAAAATAAACCAATACTTCAATAAAAACGGTCTCAGGGTCAAATTAACTAAAATATTAACGAAAGCATTACAGGGCCCTGGCAAAATCTGCTAAAGAATTATATATAGCATCGATCCTGCTGTCGGGGAGGATGACTTCGGGTTTGGTGGAGGGTATAAAGATGGTGGCGGCTCCGATATTTCTGCCAAATTCCATGTCACCTAATGTATTGCCGATCATCACCGACCTGCTGAAATCAATATCGGGAAAATCCTGCTTTGCCTGAAAAGCCATGCCTGCCTGTGGTTTTCGGTTGGGGCTGCTGTCATCCACATCGGTGCAGAAATAAATTTTTTCAATACTGCCACCTGCTGTTTCAATTTCCTTTACCATGTTTTGATGAATGGTATCAAGGTCTTCTATCCTGGTAACTCCTTTACCAACGCCCCGTTGATTGGTGACAACAAAAATATATTTAAACTTTTCAGTAAAGATTTTTATGGCATCTTTTACCCCGTCATAAAAAACAAATTCATCCCATGTATGGATATAGTCATTATCTTTTTCCAGGTTGATCACACCATCCCTGTCGAGGAAGAGTGTCCAGTTTTTGTTGATATTTTCTAAGTTTATTGCCACAAATACGATGATTTAGATGAAGTATTATGCTGGTATTTTTTTTATATTTATAATTGTCATCCGTTCTAAAACTGTTCATCGGGGCGGGAACTGGCAAATTCGGTTTGTGCACGTTTAAAATCTTCCGGAATACCGATGTCTATGAAGTATTTATCCTGCACCAGTCCATATAATTTCTGTTGATTCATTTTTTTCTCCAGGTAATCCTTCTCAAAAGAAAATTTTTCAGGGAGTTGTTCCTGTAAAAATGATGCTGCGTTAAGTGCGTATACACCGCCATTGATATACCCGTTCCGGTAATATTGTTTTTCTGTGAAAGAAGCAACCGAGTGATCTTCATTTAATTCAACGGCTCCATACCGGTCAAAGTTTTCCATTGGTTTCAGCGAGAGCGTACAGGCAGAATGATGGAGGAGGTGGGCTTGGTATAATTGCGGCACATCAACAGCAAAAAGGGTATCTCCATTTAATACGATCACATCTTTTTCCGTTGCCTTTTGAGCAGCCAGTTGTATGGCACCACCTGTGCCCAAAGGCTCTTTTTCTATTGATAACTGATAATCAAGGAGGGGGTATTTTTCTTCCAGAAAGTTTTCAATGGCCTCACTCAGGTAGCCAAGGCAAAATATAAATTTGGTAACCCCCTGTTTTTGTAAATGTTGTATAACGTAATGCAGAAAAGGTTTTCCGGCCACCGGTGCCATACACTTTGGTAAATCACTCACCACAGTTTTTAACCTGGTGCCCAGGCCACCAGCTAATATGATGGCTTCAAAGCCCCCATCCCCACTGGCCAGCGGGGGGCTTTGAAGTTTGTTATTTTCATCTTGCTGCATGTTTGGAAACTGGTTAGCTAAAATGTGTTTTTAATTCCCCTTGGGAGATGGGTATAATCTTTCTTCCACCAACTGGCAAATGATATGGCCCAGTAATATATGGCTCTCCTGTATCCTTGGGGTATCGGTTGATGGTACATTGAGTAAATGATCAGACAGGGCTTTTATCTTACCTCCGGATGCACCGGTAAAACCAATGGTGACCATGCCTTTATCCTTAGCCACTTCAAATGCTTTAATAATGTTGGTACTGTTGCCTGAAGTGCTGAGGCCAATCAATATATCGCCTTTATTTCCGATACCCTGCAGCAGCCTTGCATAAATCATATCAAAACTGTAATCATTGGCCACAGCTGTCAGGTAGGAGGTATTGCAATGCAATGCTTCAGCAGGCAAAGCAGGCCTGTCAATATAAAACCTTCCGCTGAATTCTGCAGCCAGGTGTTGTGCATCGGCAGCGCTGCCGCCATTGCCGCAAAACAATACTTTGTAGCCGTTTTTAAAGGCAGTTACAATAATGCCCACGCTTTCTGAAACAGTAGCAATGATCGATTCATTCGCAAGCAATTGTTGCTTTACTGAAATGGATTGGGAGATAATATCTTTAATTTGTTGTGACATCCCGATGGTATAAATTTTGACAAATGTATTTACAAAAAAATAAAAACCCTTTGTGAATGACAAAGGGCTCTTAAAAATCTTAATTAATTTGAAAATTATTTAATGATAATAAATTACCAACCTGGGATGTTTAGTAGTATCAGGATGAAAACTCGATACAAACTGCCTAATGTTATAAATTACTTCATTTTGCAATTTCATAAAGAAGCCATTGTTCCCATTTATCTGCATATCATTAACTAAAGATGTTACATTTAAAACTGTATTTGAAAAAGAGGAAGTGCTTTGAGGAATGATTACCTGGTTAGTTGAGGTTACGGAAGGTTGATTATTCCAGGTATATGGAGGAACTGTATTAGGCCAGGCTGAAGTTATCCTTTGAATGTAGCCGGCATTTGCTGATCCAAAATTTGCATCAACTCCATTGCCTCCAAGTGGATTTGGCATTGCATATAAGTACAAAATGGCACTGTCAATAATTGCACACAAAGGTAAATTACCAAGATCAAATTTTATGCAGGCTCTTTGATTTTCAGGGCTGCCAAATGCTGTCCAGGCAGTAATGTCAAATTGTGTAGCACCACCACTCCAGGAGTTTCCGTAACTATCTATATGGCCTTCGAATGGATTAGAAACCGGGCTTATGCTTAATATATTTTGACAGGATCCCCACCTGGGAATACCATTACAAATTGTCAAAACCTGACCGTTTAACCCCAAGGGAATCATTATCCAATGGGCTCCATCCCAATACTGCATATCACCAGGACTGTAGCCTTTATTTATTACCGGAAACCAATTTGAACCATTCCAGTAATAATAACCCGGCGATACATTTGTTGGTGTGCCTCCGGAAGTTGCAGTATTGTAAACTAATAAGCCTGTTGCAGGATTAGTAACAGGGCTTGCAAAATTGGTGGCCGTAAGTGCTACCCTGGGTGGAAGAAAACCTTTGTCACTGCTGAATACATCAAGTTGCGCCGAAGAATCCGGCGTTTGTGTTCCTATGCCAACATTTTGTGAGATAGAAATTTTGGAGAAGCAGAAAATAAATAAAATTAAAGGAACTATTTTTTTCATACAGTCAGAATTCTGGTAAAAATAGGTAAATAAAATTGTTGGAATTAATGTAATTGAATGAAACTTTGTTTTATTTCTTAACCCCGAAATTTGAATACAATCAGTTGTAAAGTTCAAACCACCCAGCTCGTCAACCCGTACTTGGTAAAAGAATAATTCTTCACCTCACCCCCAAATGTTTTTAAAGTTTCAATTACTTTGTATCGTGTATTACCCGGGCAGTAAAATATCATAAATCCTCCACCACCGGCTCCACTGATCTTTCCGCCTGTAGCACCGGCTTTTTTTGCTGCTTCATAAATGGCTTCAATACCGATGTTACTGATGTTGTGTGCCATCTTTCTTTTTTGCTGAAAGCCAAAATCAAGTATCTCTCCAAATTCATTCAGCCTGCCTTTAAGTAAGGCTTCTTTCATCATCTTTGATTGCTCCTTTAGCTGGTGCATGGCTTCAATGCTTTGTTCATTTTTATCATTCACATTCTTCACCTGCTCTTTAATAATAGCAGCACTCTCCCTTGAGGTAGCAGTAAAATATAACACCAGGTTGTTACCAAGTTCATGCATATATTCCGGCCGGATGCGCAATGGATTTACAATTACTTTGTCATTATCATAAAACTCCATAAAGTTTACCCCGCCAAAAGTAGCCGCATACTGGTCCTGTTTTCCACCGGCTAATTGTAAGTCTTCCCTTTCGATGCTGTAGGCAAGATGGGCAATATCATAATCACCTAAAGGCAGTTTGAGCATTTCAACGAAAGCGCCTAATACTGCCACCACCAAAGTGGAGGAAGTGCCTAAGCCGGACCCTGCAGGCGCATCAACAAAAGTGGACAACCGAAAACCTGAAGGTTGTGTAAAAGGATATTCTTTCTGAATACGATTGTACACGCCTTTCAACAGGTCGAGTGTACCATTGATGGGTAATGATGCAGCCCAGTCAAACTGCTGCTGCTCCTTTCTGTCAAGTGCTTCAACAATTATTATTCGCTCTTCTGATGGTTCTATACTTGCATAAGCAGATAAAGAAACAGTTGCATTTAAAATAGCACCACCATGAATATCACTATAGGGACTAACATCAGTGCCGCCGCCGGCAAGGCCAATTCGGAGTGGAGCTTTGCTACGGTAGATCATAGGGGTGAAAAAATTGTTTTAATAAATTCGTTCGGGGTTAGTACTGGTAATGAGGGAACAGCGTAAGTAAAATCTTTTTTATTCCTTGTAATAAAATAATTCATTTTATTGTGGTTTGCCAAAAAGTATAACAATCCATCTTCGGCGTCTGAAAATTTTTCAATGGGCATAAACAGTATATTCCTGTTAAAAGGTGCAACATGGATAAACCTACATAAGTCCCTGAAGATTGCCAGTGTATCAATTTTATATTGACGTAACAAATAAATACTGGTAGAAATAACGCTTTCAGAAATATATGCTTCTGCTTCATTTTTGTGGATACTGTCAAAAATTTGTTCTGTGGCTGCCAATTCAAAATCCCTCTTGATAATAAAATCAATAACAATATTGGTATCTAAAAATATTTTATTAGCCATGCTTTTTTAATAAATATTCATGCCTTGATTTTTCCATTTCCTCATCTGTCATTATCTTTTTGGGTGGCGGGAATTTTTTTCGGAATGTTTCGGTAAAAGTGGGTTCTTTTTTCTTGCTGGCTGCCGTTGGTTTCACAAAAAGGCTTTTTAAATAATCCTCCACAATAAATGACAAACTTTGCTTTCGCTTACTGGTAATCAACTTTGCTTTTTGTATCACATCTGCATCAATACTAAGTGTTAATTTAGTTTTCATTGCCGATAAATTTTACTAAAGATACGTATAAATAGTTGTTACGTGTAAATTAAATAATACCCATAATAGCTTCCGTCATTTTCGCCCAGCTGTATTTTTTCTTTTCCTCCACTAAATAAGGCAGAAAGGTTTCTTCTCCTTTATTAAAATATTCCACAATTTTTTGGGCAATAGATTCAGCGTTTGGTTCTGCAATCAATCCAACCTTACCTTCGGGCACCAAGGAAGGAAGCCCGCCCACATTAGTAACGATCATGGGCACTTCAAAATGATAGGCAAGGGGAGTAACACCACTTTGGGTGGCACTTCTGTAAGGCTGCACCACTGCATCAGCAGCACAGAGGTAATATTTCACTTCACTGTCAGGTATAAAATCTGTTCTTAAAATCAAATTGTCTTGTATACCCAGGCGTTCTATTTGCTCATCGTAGGCTTTTCTGTCTTCGTAAAATTCGCCGGCAACCAAAAGTTTAAAGGGTTTAAGGTTGAAAGTTGAAAGTTGCTTCACACTCTCTAATAAAATATCAAGCCCCTTATATTTTCTGATGAAACCAAAGAAGAGTAATATTTTTTCATCAAAACCGATACCTAATTTTTCTCTTGCTTCCCGCTTGCTGATCTTTTCTCCAAAATTATCGTATAAAGGATGCGCTACAAATTTGGCTGGCTTGCCAGGTGCAAATTGCGGCAGATCTTTTAATACTTTTTCACTCATGGTGATAAAAGCATCCACTGGTTTTACAAAATATTTGGTGAAAGGCACATCGCCAAAGCGCTTTTCATGCGGAATGATATTGTCGGCAATGCAAACCACTTTGGTGTGGTTATTCTTTTTTACCCTGCGCAGGATAGTACCCAAACAAGGCCCCATAAATGGCAACCAGTAACGCACCACGATAAGGTCAGGTTTCATCTTCTTCAACTCATTGCCAACAGTCAGCCAGTTAAAAGGATTAACGGAATTGATACAAACTTTAATGACTGTATCTGTTGGTGCAGGTTTGGTAGAATATTGTGTGGTACCCGGGAAAAGAAAGCCCGGGTATTGTAATGAGAAAGTGTAAATGCTTACGGTATTACCCTGCTGTTGAAATTCTTTCGCCAGCCTTTCATCATAAGAGGCCAG
>JAYVUL010000119.1:0-2763 GCA_043787935.1 Chitinophagaceae bacterium
TAAGCCCAGTGGTATGGCCCATCTTGCTTTTTTACCTTTGTTATTTATCCAAAAACTGTATTGCAATAACCACCTGTAAGGAGGTATTATAGATTTCAATGCTTCCTTTAAACCCCGTCTTGCATTACTATTATTGGGGTTAATTCTAAGCGCTTCCCTAAAGTGTGTGGCAGCTATTTTATTCTTACCTTTTTCCAGGTAATTCCACGCTACAGTGGAATGCGTAAAATCATTATCAGGGTCTTGTGCTAAAGCGTATTGCATGGTTGCAATGGCGTCGTCTGTGCGTTTCAGCTTGTTAAGGGCAACAGACCTGGCATTTAAGCAGCTAATATTTTCGGGATCAAAAGCCAGTCCTTCATTTGCTTTTTGCAGTGCTTTTCCAAACTCCTTTTCTTCACTAAGCACATGAGAAAGCAAACCGTAACTTTCACAAAAAAAAGGATTTAATGCAATCGATTTCTGCAGGTATTCAATAGCCTGCTGGTTATTATTTTTCCGATAATAACCAAATGCCAGTAAATAAAAATAATAGTGATTGTCCGGATCAATGGCAATAGCGTTCAGTGTAGTTTTTATTCCTTCATCAAATTCTTTTTTATCAAACAAGCAACGGGCATATACGGCCAATGCCTCATCATTATCAGGGTTTTGCTGCAACGCATTTTTTACCTGCGTGATAGCATCATTAACACGGCCTTGTTTTAAAAGTAAGTTGGCTCTTTCGATGTAAGGATCCATTGTGTGGTTTTATAGGCTGAAAGACGGAGGCTAAGGCCTGAAAGCTAAAAACTGAAGGCTGCAGGCTGCAGGCATAAACTCGACCTATGCATTTTTATAGTTTTTGTTATTCGCTTTGTGTCTTTTGCTTTGTGCTTTTTAGCTTTTGCCTTTCGCTTTTTGTTTTCAGCTTTTCGCCTTTTACTTTACTTCTTAATTTTCAAATACTTCAATATATCATCATACAAACCAGACTCGTTGGAGTACAACGCATAATTGCGGGCAGAGGAAAACCATTCTGTGGTAGTTGGTTTATGTTGTTTTACGGCGGCCAGTAAATCTTTTGTATTTAAAACCTGGATGCTTCCTTTTGTCATAGATTCCCTTAGCTTTTCTTCTACCGCAATATCAATCACCGCATTTAAATCGGCACCTGAATAATCTATTGTAGCGGCAGCAATTTTTTTTGCATCTACTTCTCCTACTGGTTTTGATTGTAACAGGGTTTGTATCATCGTTACCCTTGCTGCTTCATCCGGTGGTGCCACAAATATTATCCTGTCAAATCTTCCCGGTCTTCTAAAAGCCGCATCTACACTCCACGGAGCGTTGGTGGCTGCTAAAACCAATACCCCCTCATTGTTGGATGCCACCCCATCCAGCTCTGCTAAAAACTGGTTGATCACATGGCGCATGGCAGACTGTTTTAAATCGCTGCGGCTTGCTCCCATAGCATCTACTTCGTCGAAAAATAATACGCAGGGTGTATTGCGCCTGGCCAGTTCAAAAATTTCGTGCAGATTTTTTTCGCTGTTGCCAATCCACATATCCAAAATATCATGCAAACCGATATTGATAAACTTGGCATCAATTTCTCCGGCAGTAGCTTTGGCTATAAATGTTTTGCCGCAACCCGGCGGGCCATATAATAAAATTCCACCACCGCTTTTTTTGCCAAAAGCTTTATACAGCTCCGGATTTTTTAAGGGCTGAATGATCTTCATGGCAATTTCTTCCTTCACTTTTTCCATGCCGCCAACATCACTAAACCTGAGCAATGGTTTTTCCATCAGGTATTGCTCATCATCTAAAAAGTCAAAATCGTCATTTGCTATTTCACCGGCAGAAGTCATGCGCAAATGGCTGTCAATTTCTTCATCTGCAAAACCTGGGTTTAACACCAGCACCTGCTGATAAATGGCAAGTGCCTGCTCCATTGACTGCTCCTTTATCAGGCATTTAATAAAGACAATCTGGTCTGGTGCCGCAATATTATTTCCCATCTGTTCGTACACCATAATGGCGGCAGAATATTTTTGCTGGTGATAATAACCAGCTGCCAGGCCGCTCTGGGCTTTAGTATTGCCATAACTGCGCTGCAACACTTCCTGGTATTGTTTGGTGGCATCTTCATATTTATTTTCAGCCATTAGCATACCTGCTACCTGTAAACGCAGCGGCACATTTTCAGGAGAAACTTTCAAAGCTTCGAGTAAATTTTTTATAATTTCATTCGTCATACCTGCGGTTATGTGCTGAGAAAAAATTTGTAGATGTAGTTGTGAATGGTGTTGCAGTGAATGGTCAATAGTCAATGGTAAATGGTGAAAAAATTGACTTGCCTACTGAAAATTAATAGTTCTGCAACCAGTTTGTTCTACTTTGCTTTGCGTATTAATTATTGCCTGTTCATTATTATCTGTTGCCTGTTCATTAATAAAGCATCCTTACCTTAATAGTATCTTTTACATTTCTGAGCAGTGCCAGTGCATTGTTGCTTAAATTTTTATCAACATCCAACACAACATACCCAATGGCATCGTTGGTTTTTAAATACTGGCCCAGGATATTTATTTTATGTTTTGATAGCTGTGTATTTATTTCAGAAAGTACACCCGGAACATTTCTGTGGATATGAAGGATACGATGCGTACCTTCCTGCGGAGGCAGGCTGAGCGCAGGTATGGTGTGTGAGCCAAAGCTGATTCCCTTCTCTAAATAATTAAATAATTTACCGCTAACATCGTCGCCAATATTATGCTG
>JAYVUL010000120.1:0-2278 GCA_043787935.1 Chitinophagaceae bacterium
ATCGGTACTGGTAGGGACGCCACCAGGAAAAATGATTTTTGGGAATACGACCCGGCAACAAACAGCTGGACACAAAAAGCAAATTTTGGCGGCACAGCAAGGTATTATGCAACCGGTTTCAGCATTGGCAGCAAAGGATATATCGGCACCGGCAGGGATGCGTCTGGTAAAAGAAATGACTTTTGGGAATATGACCCGGCTGCTAATACCTGGACACAAAAAACAAATTTTGGCGGTGTTGCCAGAGACAATGCAGTGGGCTTCAGCATTGGCAGTAAAGGATATATTGGTACTGGCTCTAATGGCACTGTTGATAAAAATGATTTCTGGGAATACGACCCCTCAACAAATGGCTGGACGCAGAAAGCAAATTTTGGGGGCACAGCGAGGGAAGCAGCAAAAGGATTTAGCATTGGCAGCAACGGATACATTGGAACAGGTTATGATGCTGCAGCCGTTATTGACAAAAAAGATTTCTGGGAATATAACCCGGCTGCAGATACCTGGACGCAGAAAGCAGATTTTGGAGGTACTGCAAGAGAAGGGGCTGCCGCTTTTAGCATTGGCAGCAAAGGATACATCGGAACTGGCTATGATGGTGTTGCAAATGCAATAACAAATGACTTTTGGCAATATGATCAGGCTACCGATATTTGGACACAGAAAGCAAATTTTGGAGGTGGACTCAGGGAACTATCAGTTGGTTTCAGTATTGGCAGCAAAGGTTATATGGGTACTGGCTATAACAGTACTTACAAAAAAGATTTTTGGGAATACGATCCGGGCTATACTTACTCTTGGTCTTCCTGGCAAACAACACAGACTGTGAATGTAAATGCTTCAGGAAATTGCACAGTAACGCTGACGAATATACTGGGATGTAGCAATACTTCATCCCCCACGGTGGTGGCTGTTTCTAACACCTGGCCCGGCGGCGGCACCAGCGACTGGAATACAGCTGGAAACTGGAGTTGCGGAACAGTACCTAACAACAGCGGTGTAGATGCTGTTATTTTAAACAGTGTCAGCCCAATGCCAGTACTGAACAGCAATATCAATATAGCCAACCTTACTTTAAATGGCACGGCAACCATTACACTAAATAATAATAAACTTAGCATTGGCGGAGCAGTTAGCGGTACAGGCAGTATTTCAGGATCTGCCACATCCGGTCTCACACTTAATGGTACTGCCGGCAACCTTACATTTACTTCGGGTGCTGAAACATTAAAAGATCTGTTGTTAAACACAGGAGCTTCTGCTGCATTAGCCAGCACTTTAAATATAACCGCAGGCGCAACACCCGGAAGTGTTACATTGAACACTGGTGCAATATTAAATACAGGCGGCAACCTGGTGCTGAAATCAGATGCGTCAGGCACTGCCAGAATAAACAGCAGCTCAGGCAGTATTAATGGAGATGTAACAGTGGAGCGTTTTATTCCTGCCCGCCGTTCCTGGAGGTTACTCACGGCACCGTTTACCCCTTCTGCCAGCACCACCATCAGCCAGGCATGGCAGGATGGACAGCAGGCTACCACTATTCCACCGCCAGCTTATACGGCACAATCCGGCACTTTAATCACTTCCAGCACCACAGCGGTAAATGGTTATGACAAAGGTTCAAGCAACAAGCCATCACTTAAATATTATACCGGTTCTGCATGGACGGCACCTTCCGTTACAACTATTCCTGTAAATACTTATCCGGGTTATATGCTGTTTGTAAGAGGCGACAGAAATTTTATTATTGGAGGTCCTGATGTGGCGCCTGCCATCACCACACTGCGGCCTAAAGGGCCTGTGAATATTGGCACACAAACAATTAATAACACAGTAGGCACAGGCTTCCAGGTAGTTGGTAATCCATTTGCATCTGCCATCAATTTTCATACAATTACAAGGCTTGGCCTGGGTGATATTTATTACCTGTGGGATCCTGCAGTTGGCGGATTAAACAGCGCAGGTGGTTTTGTAACATTTGCCTGGAACAATACCAATGGTAATTACGACCAGACAGTAACAGGCAGCGGAACAACGACTTTGCCGAATGATGGCACCATCGAATCGGGTGCCGCATTTTTAGTAAATTTTTCCGGTGCCGGTAGTTTACAAATCAAGGAATCGGATAAAATAAATACCAGTTCTTCTGCTCCTTTTGGCAGGCCAATAAAGCCACAAAATACCGGCAGCAGCATAAGGGCTAGCCTTGGATTTACTGATACCGACAACACTACCGCATTACTGGATGGCGTACTGATTACTTACAACAACGAAT